>CAIZGZ010000196.1 GCA_903932695.1 uncultured Actinomycetes bacterium
CGAGTACAACTCGGTCGCTTCGGTCTTAACGTCGATCGTGCCGGAGCCATTTGGATACGGTCGCATCATCCGATCAGAGAGCGAAGAACTTCTGCGGATCGTTGAAGAGCGCGATGCGACGCTAGAACAGCGCGAGATTGACGAGATCAATACCGGCGTTTATATCTTTGATATCGCAACTCTTCGCAACGCTGTTGCCCAACTCAAGAGTTCGAATGCACAAGGCGAGCTCTACCTCACCGATGTGATCGCTCTGATCCAAGGAGAGGGAAAGCAGATCGCTGCGATCTTGTCCAACGATTACACCGAGACGCTTGGCATTAACGATCGAGCCCAGCTTGCAGAGTGTGGCGCGATTATGCGCGATCGCATTAATGATGAGTGGATGCGAAGCGGCGTCACCATTATCGATCCGGCATCAACCTGGATTGATGTGGACGTGAAGATTGCGCCGGATGTAACAATCTTGCCTGGTTCGATTCTGCGAGGAACGACCGTGATCGATGCCGGCGCTCTTATTGGCCCACGTTCGACCCTCACGAGCGTTGTGGTGGCCGAAGCCGCTGTTGTCCAGGAGTCAGTCGCAACCGATTCGACAATCGGCCTACGCGCAAACGTCGGCCCATTCGCTTACCTGCGCCCAGGAACTCAGCTGGCAGCCGATAGCAAGGTCGGCGCTTATGTCGAAGTGAAGAATTCAAAGATCGGCGAGGGCTCTAAAGTCCCTCATCTCTCCTATGTTGGCGATGCCACCATCGGCAGCGGAAGCAATATCGGCGCTGCAACTATCTTCGTCAATTACGACGGAGTTGCTAAGCATCGCACCGTGGTCGGTAACGACGTTCGGATCGGCAGCGACACCATGCTGGTTGCTCCCGTCGAGATCGGCGATGGCGCCTATACGGCAGCGGGCTCTGTCATTACCGAGGATGTCCCAGCCGGCGCAATCGGAGTCGCTAGGGCAAAACAGAGAAATGTTCTAGGGTGGGTACTGCGAAAGCGGTCCGGAAGTAAATCGGCTGAGTCGGCTCTCAAAGCTGGCGCTACAGATGGGAATAACGAATGAGCGAACTTCGTCTGAGTTCTGAAAAGCGCCTCCGTATCTTTACAGGTCGTGGGTATCCAGAACTTGCAGAAGATGTCGCTGCCGAGCTCGGTATTCCGATCACGCCAACATCCGCATATGACTTCGCCAATGGCGAGATCTTTGTTCGCTTTGAAGAGTCAGTCCGCGGAAGCGATGCCTTCGTTATTCAATCTCATGCTGCGCCTGTCAATAAGCAGATCATGGAACAACTGATCATGGTCGATGCGCTCAAGCGTGCATCTGCAAAGCGGATCACTGTGGTTGCTCCGTTCTATGGCTATGCCCGTCAAGATAAGAAGCATCGCGGTCGCGAGCCAATCTCGGCTCGACTTATGGCCGATCTCTTTAAGACAGCTGGTGCCGATCGCTTGATGGTGGTCGATCTTCATACTTCTCAGATTCAAGGCTTCTTTGATGGTCCAGTAGATCATCTCTTCGCTCTGCCATTGCTCACAAATTACGTTGGTAGCAAAGTAGATCGTTCTCGTCTCACCATCGTCTCACCAGACTCAGGTCGAGTACGTGTTGCCGAGCGCTGGTCAGATATGTTGGGTGGCGTCCCAATCGCATTTATCCATAAGACCCGCGACCCTCGGATCCCGAATGAGTCGGTTACCGGTCGAGTAGTTGGCGATGTCAAAGGCCAGACCTGTGTCGTGATCGATGACATGATCGATACCGCCGGAACTATCACCAAAGCAGTAGATGCCCTCTTTGCCGAAGGTGCGAGCGATGTCATCGTTGCCGCCACCCATGCGGTTCTCTCTGGGCCGGCCGTTGAGCGTCTGAAGGCCTCACGCGTCTCTGAGGTCGTCGTCACCAACACCTTGCCGATCCCAGAAGAGTCCAAATTCGATGGTTTAACCATCCTTTCGATCGCGCCGCTTCTTGGCCGCGCTATCCGCGAAGTCTTCGAAGATGGGTCAGTTACCAGCCTTTTTGACGGTCATAGTTAAACCCCGCTAACCTAGGGGCTTCGTTCCGGCGAGGGATAGAGATATCCGTAATCGACGGCCTTTCTCTCTTGGAACGTGTTGTGTCCGTTCACTTTATAGGGAGTTAAACATGGCCGAGATCTCAATCAATGGTGCATTGCGCACAGCATTCGGTAAGGGTGCTTCACGTCGCGATCGCCGCGCAGGACTCGTTCCTGGCGTCATCTACGGCCACGGTGCAGAACCAACACATATCTCACTTCCAGCTCGCGAGCTCGGAAATGCTCTTAAGCAATCAAACGTCCTCCTCGATGTCACAGTCGATGGCAAGACCGAACTGACTCTTCCAAAGTCAGTCGTCAAGAATCCACTTACACAGATCCTTGAGCACATCGATCTCGTGATTGTTCGTCGTGGTGAGCGCGTTACCGTTGAAATTCCAGTTCATACAACAGGTGAGCATGATCGCGACGGAATTCTCGAGCACAACAACAACCAGATCGAAGTTGAAGTTGAGGCAACCTCAATTCCTTCATTCGTGACTCTTGATCTCACCGGTCTTGCAGCTGGCCAGAGCAAGTACGCGAAGGATGTCATCTTGCCTGCCGGAGCGAAGTTGATCTCAGATCCAGATCTCATCGTCGTACACCTCTCTGAAAAGGGTGGACCATCTGCAGAAGAGACTGCAGCAGCTGCAGCAACTGCGGAAGCAGCAAACTAACTTCACCATGGCTGATCGCTGGGTAGTTTTCGGACTCGGAAACCCCGGCGATCAATATGCCAAAACTCGTCACAACATTGGCCAGATGGTCATTGATTACCTGGCGAGTGGCTCTAAATTTTCAACGCACAAATCTCGAACTGAGATTGCAGATATTCGGGTAGCCGGATCCGGCGTTACAGTTGCAAAATCAAAGCTGTATATGAACGAATCCGGTGGCCCAGCAAAGGCCCTCGCTGATTTCTACAAAGTGAGCGCAGCAAACCTCATCGTTATTCATGATGAACTCGATATCGCCTTCAACACCATTCGTCTGAAAAAAGGCGGTGGCGATAATGGCCACAACGGTCTTAAAGACATCACGAAGCATTTTGGTGGACCAGATTATTTCCGGGTGCGCATGGGTATCGGTCGTCCTACTGGCCCACAAGATCCAGCAGATTACGTCTTAAAACCATTTGCCAGCAATGAGAAGAGAGAGCTCGAGGATTTCATCGCTCGTGGTGCGTTAGCGGTAGAGCGCCTCATTGAAAAAGGGCTTGAGATCGCTCAACAAGATTTCAATTCTTAATTCTCTTTTCGGTTAAGCCCAATCCAACGTTCGGGTAATTGCCTTGCGCCATTGCGCCAGGCCAGTCGTAGATAACGAGCTGGAAACGTCGGGGGACCAGCGACGCGCAAGCTGCTGTTGGGCGAGGAGTTCATCGGTCCCGCTCCAGAATCCCACCGCAAGCCCTGCCGCATACGCAGCGCCGAGCACGGTTGTTTCTGCGATCACTGGCTTGACGACATCAATCTGCAAGAGATCGGCTTGCAGCTGCATGCAGAGTTCGTTATGGGTGATTCCACCATCGACACGAAGTGAGGTC
>CAIZGZ010000197.1 GCA_903932695.1 uncultured Actinomycetes bacterium
CTCATCGCGCACCATTCCCAAGAAGCCAACTTGAACCGATGGAATCAAGCGGACCATGCCATCGAGCATGCCCAAACCAGCGCGCAAAATGGGAATGACAACTGGATCTGGCTTCGCGAGCATCGCACCTTGGGCAGCCGCAACCGGAGTCTGAACCGTTGTCGCAACAGTTTTAACATCTCGAGTTGCTTCATAAGCCACGAGCGTGACGATCTCGCTGATTAATTCGCGAAAGATCGAGGAAGGAGTCTTTTCATCCCGCAATACGGTCACTTTGTGGGTGATGAGGGGATGGTTGGAAACGTGGACTTTCATACCCGCCACTTTACAGTGGCGCTCGCTCAGTGAGAACTGCCTACCGGTGTGATTTCCGCGAACCCGGTCTTGTCGACGAGTGGGTAGCGTGTAAAGATGGGTGCATGGAGCGCAACGAGGTAGGCCGCAATGAGGATGACTTCGGAGTTATTGCCTGGCACGAAGATGGCGTCTGGAGCGTCTCACAGCTAGCCGGCACACGCGATCTCTCAGAGATTATCGAAGTGCTCAAGGGTCAGCAGACCAATGGTGGCGCAGTCGCATTGATCTCAATCGATGAAGAGTTTTTTATCATTGCTCGAGCTCGTGGCGCAGAATTGCAAGTAATGCTGAGTGACGTGACTTATTCAGCGGAATATGACATTGCAGCTGATGTGATCGACATGCTCGATCTGCCTTATCCAGAAGAAGATGATGAACCACAACCTGGCGGCGATATCGCACTGCTTACCGATTTAGGAATCAGCGCCATGGAGCTTGAGTTGATGAGCGATGATTTGGATCTCTATCCAGAGGAGCAGATCACTGCGCTCGCGCATCGCCTGGGATTTGGCGAGCAGTTCGATGAGATCTATGACCGTCAGTAATTTCGATGAGGCGATGGTTCAAGCACTTGCGATCGCAAAGCTTGCGCTCGATAGTGATGATGTACCCGTCGGTGCAGTAGTTCTCAATGCCGCAGGTGAAATAGTTGGGCGTGGAAATAATGAGCGCGAAGCAGAGCATGATCCAACAGCCCATGCCGAAATCATCGCGCTTCGCCAAGCCGCCCGAGTAAATAACAATTGGCGACTCGATGGACACACTGTGGTTGTCACGCTCGAACCATGCGCAATGTGTGCAGGTGCAATCGCCCAATCTCGAATCAAGGCCGTTGCCTTCGGCGCGTGGGATGAGAAGGCGGGAGCGGCGGGTTCGGTCTGGGATGTTTTGCGCGATCCACGCAGTCCACATCGGGTTGAAGTGATCTCTGGCGTGATGGAAGACGAGTGCGCCGTGCTGCTTCGGGAGTTTTTTCAATCACGCCGATAAGCGAGTAATCTGCGCAGCGGTGGCGTGTCTGAGCGGCCTAAAGAGCACGCCTCGAAAGCGTGTGTTGGGGAAACTCAACCGTGGGTTCAAATCCCACCGCCACCGCCAGTTTTGCCGAATTAAATAATGATTTCGTAAGACGGGTTCAAGATGACGAGTGAACCCTCATCCTCGCCCACCATGCCTTCGGCACAGATCGTCGAACCAATCTCAAGCCCAGTGACTTCACGGCGACCAATAAATTCAAGGGTTATTCCACCTGACTCATCCCAGACTTCGATCTCAACATGTGGGGATGAATTGGCTGCTGCGTTTCGAATAGATGTGACATGTCCACGGATGTGAGCACGATGGCGCCACGTTGCCGATGCAATTGGTTGCACGTTTTCGGCGTAATGGCTCGTCTCGAGATTTGTTGCAACGACATCATCAATTCGACGGGTCTGTGGTTTTACATCTGTGAGTGCCGAGCTGCTTGAATGGTGGCTCGACTCATGCGTGGTGTTAACTTCTTCACGATAAATCGGGCGTCCAGAAATAATCTTGTCGACATCAAACGGAATAATCGTTGCAACAACTCTTGGGAGTTGTGAGATCGGTGCTGAGATCGCTTCTGCAGTTCTGTCGTGAAGCAGTCGCCCTAAAAATCCTGAATAGGCACGGCGTGGTAGCAAGAGCGTCAACTCAACATCTGGCGCAGCAGTTGCACGGATTGCATAATCAACAGCGGCATTTGCAAGTCGTCGATCTGGGCAATCGATCATCTCTAGTGAAATATCGGCAAGCGCTGGGTTTTCCATCCAACCACGTTTGACCTCGTCGGCATGCTGATCATCTATTACAAAGTGAACCGCATTGACGGTGCGAGGATTCAAACTTCTGGCGTAGCGAACTGCACCAACGGTTGCGATATCAACTGAGTCAACCAAAACGGTAACTTCATGGCGGGAGATTGTGACCGCGCGTGAGTTGTCTTGATTAATCTTGAGTGCAGCTTGCTCCATGCGGTATTGGCGATTAAGACGAATCAGAGCGAGTGTTGCAATAGGGAAGATCAGCACGATCAACCATGCGCCTTCTGTGAATTTAACGATTGCGAAGATCACCACAACGGCAAATGAGACGCTGCCGGAAAGGAAGTTGATGACAAACTTCACTTTCCAATTCTTTTCACGGCGAGTCCATGCGCGTTTGGCCATTCCAAATCCAGCCATGGTAAATCCGGTAAATACGCCGATTGCGTAGAACGCGATGAGCTTTGCCACATTTGAACCAATGACAACTAAGAGAGTCGACGATGCGATTGTGAGAAAAATAATGCCATTTGAGAAGACCAACCGGTGGCCTCGCTTAGTGAGCTGACGCGGCAAGAAGCCATCTTCAGCAATGAAATTCATTAAGAACGGGAAGCCGCTAAATGGCGTATTGGCGCCCGTATAAAGAATGAGCATCGTTGAGAATTGCACAAAGAGGTAGAGCGCATGACCGACTGCGCCATGCCCAAAGACCACATTGGCGATCTGTGAGACGACGGTAGGAGTGCCAGAGAGATATGGGACGGCATGAGTAGCTTTGGCGAAGAACGAAATTCCTAGGACTAAACAGCCCAAGATGGTCGCCATGATGACGGTGGTACGCCGAGCGTTATTTCCCTCCGGCGCTTTGAAGAGCGAGACTCCGTTAGAGATTGCTTCAAGTCCGGTAAGCGAAGATCCACCATTTGCAAAAGCTTTGAGTAGTACGAAAATTGAGGCAGCTGTAATGAGTTGTTGGGAGTGACCAAAACCTACGTTTCCAGAATTAACCGCCACATGGTGCAGAGAGTGATGGAATTCGCGATAAATGCCGACAACAATGACGATAAATACTGAGAGCACGAAGAGGTAAGTCGGAGCGGCGAATACGCGTCCTGCTTCTTTGACGCCTTTTAGATTTCCGTAGAAGAGGATTCCTACAACACCGAGAGTGATAAGTAGAGAGTAAGAAGCAAGTGCTGGGAAGGCAGACGTTAGCGCAGAGGTTCCCGCCGCAGTTTGCACCGCTACCGTAACGATGTAATCGAGCATAAGCGCGACCGCGGCGATTTGTGCAACTACTACGCCAAAATTATCTCGAGCTACAACGTATGAGCCACCAGTCTTGGTGTAAACCATGACAACTTCTCGATACGAAAGTGTGACGATCAATAGCACCGCAAGCACAATCATCGTCATAGGCATCAAGATGCTAAAACCAGCCAGGCCAAAGGCAGGTAGTAAGTAATAGAGAATGTTTTCGGTTCCGTAGGCGGCAGATGAGATGCAGTCGGATGACAAGATTCCTAGAGCGAAAACTTTGGAGAGACGTTGATGCGAAAGTGTATGGCGATTAAGCGGACTACCGAGGAGCGCCTTCTTTATTTTGTACGAAATTGGATCCTTCAAGTGTGCGTGATCTTGCAACACTTGAGGCTTAGGGGCGTCGTCTGTCCAGGCTTTTGGCACGGTGTCCTTCTCATACTGTGAGGGAGAGCAGGGTCGGATTTTACGGTGAGTTCTCGTTCTCTGGCTACTATGACCACTATGTCGAACCAGGGTGGAGCCGCTCACGAGATGGCCCCGCATCGTGAGGTATCTGGTCATCGTGCGCTCTGGGCGATCCGCTCCCTCTTCTTCATTATGGGATTACTCGGTATGGCCTGGACTCCCCGAATTCCAGAGATTAAGCGCTCTCTTGGCGTAAATAACGGCCAGTTCGGATTGATCCTGTTGGCCTCAACGATCGGCGCCACCATCGGCGCTCAAGTCTGCGGTCGATTGGTTCATACCTATGGCTCCCAGAAAGTCATTCTTGCTACCGGGATCACGATGCCATTGGGTGTTGGCTTGGTGGCACTTTCGACCCATAGCGTTCTGGCAATCTGCTTCGCATTATTTATCGTTGGCTTTAGCGTGGTTGGTTTAGATATTGCCTCCAACACCCAAGCCGTTGCGCTCGAAGGCGTATTAGGTAAACGACATATGTCGAGCTTTCATGGCTTATGGAGTGTCGGCACACTTGTCGTCACAATCTTTGGTGGCGTGATTGCGCACTTCATCTCACCGCGAACAAATATCTTGATAATTGTTTTTATTTCGTTGATCGCAAATATCTGGGCGGCAGCCAATGTGCTTAGCAGCGAAATTGATGGCCATAAGGGTGATGAGAGTTCTGAAGGATCGATCCCATTATTTGGCAAGAAATATTTAATTCTCTGGTTACTCGGATTTGGCATGATCGGTGCGCTCTTGCCCGAAGGTTCAGTCAGTGACTGGAGTGCAATCCTTCTCAAAGAGAATATGGGATTTGGTAAAGGCGTTAATGCATCGGCATTTGCGTGCTTTGCACTAGCGATGATTGTTTCGCGCTTATTGGGAGATCGAGTTCTCGCAGCGATCGGTCCAGTCCGCACCGTCAAACTTGGTGGCTATATCGGCGCATTGGGAATGGGCCTTGGAATCGCTTTCGGAGTTCCGCTCTCGCATTCTCACAAACCATTAGCGCTTATTGTCGTTGATCTTGGTTTTATTCTTGCCGGATTAGGTATTGGCCCAATGGTGCCAGCGATGATGCTCGCAGCTGCAGCGCTTCCCGGAATCGCACCGTCGGTTGCACTCGCCCGCATCGGAATTATCGGAATGGGCGCATACTTCATCGGTCCAACAATCACCGGTGGATTAGC
>CAIZGZ010000198.1 GCA_903932695.1 uncultured Actinomycetes bacterium
GAAATTATGATGAAGCACGACGCGGTCAAAAAGCGAGTAGATGAACTGCTCAACGACCAGGTCGGGCTCAAAACGTTAGAGCAGGAACTTAACTCTCGCCTTGCAGCTGCAACATCAGCAATCGCGGAAGAGATAGCCATCAAGAAGGTCGAACGCGACTCATTAGCACCAAAGATCGATACACCGCTTCTTGAGCTGTACGAAAAGATTCGCGCATCTGCACACGGGGTCGGCGCAGCCCTCTTGGTTGGCAATGAATGCAAGGGTTGTAATCTTGCGATCAACGCAATTGAGATGGAGCGCATCAAGACGCTCGAACCTAATGAGGTCTTGCGTTGCGAAGAGTGCCGCCGTATTTTGGTCAGAATCTAATCGGCATGCCACGTTCCTTTCACATCACAGCCGACGGTGGATCGCGCGGTAATCCAGGTCCGGCTGGCTATGGCGCAGTCGTATCTGAAAATGGTCAGGTAATCGCTGAACTCTTTGAGGCGATCGGCGTTGCTTCGAATAACGTTGCCGAATATCGCGGACTTATTGCTGGACTTCAAAAAGTCCATGAGCTCGACCCAGAAGCAGATGTCACCGTTGCGATGGACTCCAAGCTTGTAGTCGAGCAGATGTCAGGGCGTTGGCAGATCAAGCACCCAGATATGCGCGAACTGGCTCGAATCGCACGTGATAGCCACGATATGTCGCGCGTAAAATTTGCCTGGATCCCGCGAGAAGAGAATTCGCACGCCGATCGCCTAGCTAATAAGGCGTTGGACGGTGCCCAAATGTCGGGTGGCGCGATCGCCAAGCCAGTACTCAACCTCTTAACGCAACGGTTAGTCAGCGACGAAGTTCCAACCACTCTGATGTTTATTAGGCATGGCGAAACGGTATTGACTCCTTCTCGACGTTTCTCGGGTGTCGGCCCAATGGATCCAGAGCTCACCGAAAAAGGGATTGCTCAAGCAAAGGCGATCGCCAAGGAGATTGCAGCGCGCAAACCAGATGTGCTGATTGCGTCCCCGTTGATGCGCACCACCATGACGGCAAAAGAGATCAGTGATGCAACCGGCCTAGATGTAATTTTTGATGATCAATGGGTCGAGTGCGATTTTGGGCAATGGGAAGGACTCACCCCAACCGAGGTAAGTGAGCAGTATCCAGAAGACTGGAACGCTTGGCTCTCTTCGACCTCGTTCCGTGTTCCACAAGGAGAGTCCTACGCGGAGGTCGCATCACGCGCCGAAGCCGGACTCAATGATCTCGTTCTGCAATACCCAGGTAAGAAAGTCTGCGTCGTCACTCACAATATTGTTATTCGCGCACTGGCCACGCTAGCTATGCAGGCTTCACTGGAGAGCATGTATCACGTAGATATTCTCCCGTGCAGCGTGACGACAGTTGCGGTCTGGCCCTCTGACGGCTTACGAGCTCTCAAGGGGCTTTCAGAGCGCACGCAGATCGCATAAATTAACCATTTCGGCCCGTCAAGGAGATTTTGATGTCAGAGCAACTAGCGGTAATTGATCCCACAACGACCGCACTCATTCTGGGGGACTATCAAGTTGGCGTGCTCGCTAACTATCCAGAGAGCGCCCCGGTAGTCAGCAAGGTAGCGGTTGTTTTGGCGAAGGCGCGCGAACTCTCACTCACCGTAGGATTTATTCGAGTTGCTTTTACCGA
>CAIZGZ010000199.1 GCA_903932695.1 uncultured Actinomycetes bacterium
CCCGCTCGATGAATTTCAAATTCAAGGATGTCACTCCTTAGAAGATGGGCATGGCGTGCTCGTTGCTGCCCCGACTGGGGCCGGTAAGACGATTGTTGGCGAGTTCGCCGCCTTCCTTGCGATTGAAACCGGCAAGAAATGCTTCTACACCGCTCCCATCAAGGCGCTATCAAATCAGAAGTTCGCTGACTTCAAAGAGATGTTCGGTGAAAATAAAGTTGGACTCCTCACTGGTGATACCAGCATTAACTCAGAAGCGCAGATCGTCGTCATGACGACCGAAGTCTTGCGAAATATGATCTACGCCAATAGTCGAACTCTCGATAACCTCCAGTATGTCGTCATGGATGAAGTTCACTACCTTGCTGACAAGTTCCGTGGAGCGGTCTGGGAAGAGATCTTGATTCATCTTCCTGAAAACATACAGGTTGCCTCGCTTTCGGCTACGGTTTCAAATGCGGAAGAGTTTGGCGATTGGCTGGGTGCGGTTCGTGGAAATACCGATGTCATCGTCTCTGAACTTCGCCCTGTCCCGCTCTATCAACATGTTCTCTTTGGCCACAAGCTGCTTGATCTCTTCGTTGACGAAGGCAAGGTCAATCCAGAGATCCTTCGACTAGAGAAGGAATCCCAACGAAAAGTTCGCGGTGCTCCTGAACACCACAAAGGTCGGGGGAGAAGTTGGCGTGATAACCAACACCAGGGTCCAACCGTCAAATCTCTCAATCGAGCCGAAGTTATTGATCGATTAGACCGGGAAGGTCTCTTACCTGCAATCACCTTCATCTTCTCTCGAAATGCCTGTTCCGCCGCCGTGCATCAATGCGTTCAAGCGGGAATTCGCCTAACAAACGCAGCGGAGCGCGCCGAGATCCGAGAAATTGTCTTTCGCGCCACCGCAAATATTCCAGAAGAAGATTTGGTCGTCCTGGGCTTCTCAGAATGGCTCGATGGACTCGAACGGGGCATCGCGGCTCACCATGCTGGTCTACTTCCTTCGTTTAAAGAGACGGTAGAGGAGCTTTTCCAACGAGGGCTCATTAAATGTGTCTTTGCAACGGAGACGCTTGCACTAGGCATCAATATGCCGGCACGTACAGTTGTTCTTGAGAAACTTGTGAAATGGAATGGCGAATCACACGTCTCGATTTCACCGGGAGAGTTCACACAACTTACTGGACGTGCTGGTCGTCGTGGAATTGATATCGAAGGTAACGCTGTGATCTTGTGGAGCCGAGAGATCGACTCTGGGTCGGTTGCAGGTCTCGCATCCACTCGTACCTATCCGCTCAAAAGCAGTTTCAAACCAACGTACAACATGACGATCAATCTGATCTCACGCTTCGGTGCAGAGAGAGCCCGCACCTCTCTTGAATCTTCATTCGCCCAATACCAAGCCGATAAAGCAGTTGTAGGGCTAGCTAGGCAGATAAAGCGGAACAAGAGTGCGATTGCTGATCTCGTGAGCGAGATGGAGTGTCATCAAGGCGATTTCACCGAGTACGCAACTATCCGCTCGGAAATTAAGTACCTCGAGAAGAGCATGGCCAAGCTCTCCAAGGCAAAACGAGTATTAGCCGAAGATGACCTCATCGCTGCACGCAAGGCGCTCCGTTCTCATCCATGCCATGGGTGTGCCGAACGAGAATCACACTCTCGATTCGCTGAACGAGCTGACCGACTTACCCGAGAAACCCGTGGACTAGAAGAGCGGGTATCGAGCCGTACTGATCTCATTGCTAAGCGGTTTGACCTAGTTCAGGTGATGCTCGAGAAGTATGGCTACCTCAAGAATGGCGTGATTACCGAGTGGGGAAGTTTGCTTGCCAATATCTACGGTGAGACTGACCTGCTGATTGCCGAGATGATCAAAAACGGAAGTTTTGACACACTCGATGGTCCGGAAATGGTCTCCGTCATATCGGCGCTCGTATTCGAAGCAAGACGCGATGAATCACCGAAGATTCCAAGGGGAGAGGTTGAGGAAGTGCTCAACGATCTCGTCACGTGTTGGGCTGATATTCAACGAACGGAAGTTGATATCGGACTGGAGCCGATGCGCGAGCCAGATCTTGCATTCTGCTGGGCTTCATATAGGTGGGCGAGTGGGCATTCACTTGCCGCGATTCTGCGTGGCAGTGAACTCACCGTCGGTGACTTTGTCCGTTCTATGAAACAGATCATCGATCTGCTACGCCAAATCGGACATGCATCACCCCATCTTGCACAAACAGTCGATAACGCTCTGAAGCGAGTCGATCGTGGAATCGTTTCCTATGCAGGGATCGTGGCATGACACTACTTCTCTTGGATAGCGCATCGCTCTGGTATCGAGCTTTCTATGGCATGCCCGATACGTTGGTCGGGAGAGATGGCCAGCCAGTAAATGCAATTAAGGGCTTCCTTGATATGTCAGCCCGGTTAATCTCGCAGTACCAACCATCTCGGGCGCTATTCGCGACCGAAGGCGACTGGCGTCCAACGTGGCGTACCGATCTTTTTCCGGGATATAAAGCTAATCGCGTAGATGATGAGGGAGAGGAGGCTGAGCCGGATACGCTCTCACCTCAAATTCCGATTCTGCTCGATATTTTGGATGCATTCGGGTTAGCGCAGATCGGTGTCGACAATTACGAAGCAGATGATGTGATCGCTACCGTCAGTGTTGCTGAACGTGGTCCAACTTTTATTGCAACCGGCGATCGCGATCTCTTCCAACTCGTCAACGATAAGCGTCGGGTTAAAGTCGTTTATCTTGCTAAAGGTTTAGCCAATCACGACCTCGTTGATCTTGATTGGATAGCAAAGAAGTACGGCATCCCTGGAGATCGATATGCGCTCTTCGCCCTTATTCGCGGCGATGCCTCAGATGGTCTTCCAGGAATTAAAGGAATCGGAGAGAAGGGTGCGGCTGCGATTGCCAACATCTTTACCAGCATTGAAGATGTACTTGAAGCTGCACATTCCGGTGATGATCGATTAACTCCCAATCTTCGAAAAAAGATTATTGAAGGGGAGGAGTACATCAAAATTGCTCCAACAATCGTGCATTGCGCTCTCGATGTGCCGCTTCCGCCTGTCAGTTACTTTCTGCCAAAGCGGCCCGAATCTCTCCAAGATATCTATCGATATCAGGACGAATACAACTTGGGCGCCTCTATCGATCGAATGATCGCAGCGCTTGGCTGGTAATTTCATGACAAAAACAACGTTAGTCATCCTCCCCACATTCAACGAGCGGTCGAATCTCGAACGCATTGTCGATGAAGTGCTGGAAACAAAATTGACCGTTGATCTTCTGATCGTTGATGACAATTCACCCGATGGAACAGGTGAATTAGCGCAGGCCCTGGCCGCTCAACACCCAGATCGGATTTACGTACTTCACCGAACTGTGAAAGCTGGGCTTGGAGCTGCCTATTTAGCTGGTTTTCTGTGGGCCCTGACTCAAGGGTATGAATATGTCGTTGAGATGGATGCCGATGGCTCCCACCATCCTGACGAATTGTCGACTTTGCTCGAACCAGCGTATTCGGGAGCCGACCTGGTCATAGGCACTCGCTGGATGCCCGGCGGAACCGTTCGAAACTGGTCACTCGCCAGAAGAGCAATCTCTCGATTTGGCACCTGGTATGCCTCTAATGCCCTCAGATTGCCGCTACGGGACCTCACCAGTGGTTATCGGGTTCTGAGCCTGCGCCTTGTAGAAAAGATCCTAGAATCTGGAATTCAGAGCGCTGGCTATGGATTTCAGATCGAAGTTGCGTTGTTAGCTCATGACCAGCACTTGACCATCGTTGAGCGCCCTATAACCTTCACAGAGCGACTCGGGGGTCAATCTAAGATGAGTAAGGCGATCGTCGTGGAAGCTTGGTGGAAGACCACAACCTGGTCTCTCCAACGTATGCTAAATCGCCGATAATCTACATTATGTAAATTAAGAACTTTCCACCACTCTTCTCGGCCCGAGTCTTCTTGAATCGGGCCAGCACCTTACGCAGGTGTTCGTTGATGCTTAGTTGATCGCTAGATCTTGAATCGGTGCGCAAGAGCAGACGAGATTGCGATCACCAAAGACGCCATCGATGCGACCGACGGTTGGCCAATATTTACCCTTTCGACCTATCTCAACATCGAGGCCATTCGGGAAACCAGCGCTCTCGCGGCTATAGGGACGATCCCACGTTGCACTTAATAGATCGTGATCAGTATGAGGCGCATGTCGTAATACCGAAGCTTCTATCGCTACTTCACCGGATTGAATCTGATCAATTTCAGCCTTGATGGAGATCATTGCGTGAATAAATCGATCCAACTCATCGATATCTTCTGATTCAGTAGGTTCAATCATCATCGTTCCAGCAACCGGGAAAGAGACGGTTGGTGCGTGGAAGCCGTAATCCATCAATCGCTTTGCGACATCATCAACGGTTACACCTGTATTTTTTGTGATCTCACGAAGGTCAATGATGCATTCGTGGGCGATGAAACCCTTTTCACCCTTGTACAAAACCGGGTAATGGGGATCTAGCTTGGTGGCAATGTAATTGGCCGAAAGAATGGCAACCTGGGTCGCCTTGGTTAAACCTTCGCCACCCATCATGCGAATGTATGCCCATGAGATCGGCAAGATTCCTGCAGACCCGAAAGGTGCCGAACTGACCGGTCCTGGTCCTGTTGCTGGACCAGCTGACGGATCACTCGGATGGTTCGGTAAAAATGGCGCTAAATGAGCACGTGAGATGACGGGACCGACTCCTGGTCCTCCGCCACCGTGCGGAATGCAGAAGGTCTTATGTAAGTTCAAATGCGAGACATCTGCGCCAAATTTTCCTGGTTGAGCCAAGCCAACCAGCGCATTGAGATTCGCTCCATCAACATAGACCTGTCCCCCAGCATCATGCACCATCGCACAGATTTCAGAGACCGCTGCCTCAAAGACGCCATGGGTAGATGGATATGTGATCATGAGAGCTGCAAGACGTGAGCGATACTCCTCAATCTTCACCTTCATGTCGTCCAGCGAAACGTTACCTAACTCATCGCAGGCCACAACAACCACTTTCATGCCGGCCATTACCGCGCTTGCAGCATTGGTACCGTGGGCGCTGGACGGAATAAGGCAGATATCTCGATCGGTCTGCCCCAGCGAATCGAGGTAATTTCGAATCGCAAGTAGACCGGCGAACTCTCCTTGCGAGCCAGCGTTCGGCTGGAGCGAAACGGCATCATAGCCAGTGATAGAAATCAACCAATTCGACAACTCTTCGATCAACGTTCTAAAACCTGTTGATTGATCTTTGGGTGCGAATGGATGAAGTGATGAAAATTCTGGCCAAGTAACAGAGGCCATCTCAGTTGTTGCGTTGAGTTTCATCGTGCACGAACCCAGCGGAATCATTGTTCGATCTAATGCTAAGTCTCGATCAGAGAGCGAACGGATATAGCGCAACATCGAAGTTTCAGAATGATATGAAGAGAAAATTCTATGCGTTAAAAACGATGTTCCTCGTGGAGGTTTCGCGCCGACTGCATCGAGATTCGACCGAGTTGCTCCAAAGATTTCTAGGAGGTCATCGATATCTCTCTCAGTAACTGTCTCATCGAGCGAGATTCCGACCGACTCCCCCGAAATCTTCCGTAGATTAATGCCACGAGAGATTCCTAACGCAATGAGTTCATCTGAATTAACGCCTGAAACAACGAAGGTATCAAAAACTTCGACGTTGCTCACTTTAAAATTCGCACTCGCTAGCGCATCACGAAGTTGGAGAGTCTGCTTACGCACTCGTGTAGCTATGGCCTTTAGCCCATCTGCGCCATGCCACATCGCATAGAAAGCCGACATGACCGCAAGCAGGACTTGTGCGGTACAGATGTTGGATGTCGCCTTATCGCGACGAATATGTTGTTCGCGAGTTTGAAGTGCTAACCGAAACGCAGGATTGCCATGAGAGTCGACGCTCTGACCAACCAATCTTCCCGGGATAGAACGTTCCAATCCCGCGCGAACCGACATGAAACCAGCATGTGGCCCGCCGAATCCCATCGGAACACCGAATCTCTGTGCGGATCCAACTGCGACATCTGCACCGCTCTCCCCTGGTGATTTGTAAAGCGTCAGTCCTAAGAGATCGGTAGCTACGATCGCCAGCGCGCCGCGAGAATGAATATATTCAACGAGTGGATCCAGGTCTGCAACTTCGCCATAGGTTGAGAACTGCGCGACCACTGCGCCAAAGAACTCTTCTGTCACTGAAGGCATTTCTCGAGCACTAATCTCTCTCACCTGAATCTTGAGAGGTGTAGCACGAGTATGAATGACTGCCTTTACGTGCTCATGGAGATGAGAATCGATAAGGAAGATTGCGTCATCACTCCCGCTCCAGTTGCGACGGGCAAGCGTCATGGCCTCCGCCGCGCTTGTTGCTTCATCGAGCATCGATGCGTTCGAAATCGGTAGACCAGTGAGGTCACTCACGACGGTTTGAAAGGCGAAGATTGCTTCTAGTCTGCCCTGGCTAATCTCTGGTTGATATGGCGTGTACGCGGTGTACCAAGCCGGGTTTTCAAGAATGTTGCGTAGAACTACAGGTGGAGTGATGGTTCCGTAGTATCCACTTCCTATGTATGAGCGCATCACTGTGTTCTGCGATGCTAATTCACGCAGTCGCTCAATCGTTGCCACCTCAGAGATTCCCTCAGGGAGTGATTGAGATAATTTTTCAGAGATAGCGATATTTGCTGGAACCACCTCAGCGATGAAACTTTCCACATCGCTTTGACCAAGGGTCTGGAGCATGAACTGAACTGACTCATCATTCGGGCCAATGTGTCGATCTACAAATTTCTCCCGCACTTCTCCCCCTGACGATTGTTATCAACAACTGTAGGGAGCAAACAATAACGAGATAATCGAGCTTGGGCTCTTTTAAGCGCCTTTGCGTTTGCGGCGTAGTGAGAGCTCGTCATCGCCTTGAGAGACAAGAGAGCCATCGGCGAGTGATTCGGCTGCGAGTGTTGCGAGCGAACCCTCTACCTCGCTCCAGACCTTATTGATCGCAATTCCAAATACCCCTTGACCGCCCTGAAGCAGGTCGATAATTTCATCTGGGCTGGTGCACTCATAAATCGATGCACCATCGCTCATAAGCGTCATGCGCTCCAAGTCTGATACTCCGCGAGAGCGTAAATGCTCAACCGCCGTCCGAATGTTTTGAAGAGATACGCCGGTATCTAGTAGGCGCTTGATGATCTTGAGGACCAAAATATCTCTGAAGCTGTAGAGACGCTGTGAACCGGATCCGTTAGCACCTTGAATACTTGGCCCGACCAGATCTGTTCTCGCCCAGTAATCGAGTTGGCGATAGGTGATTCCAGCCGCAACACACGCGGTTGCTCCGCGGTAGCCGATCTCCATGGAATTCTCACTTCTATGCACCCTTGCGGGGTATACCGAGGGGATTCAGTATGGCTTAAGGATACGGTTGGCGAAAGTGGGCTGGTTGGAGCGACACGCAAAACTTTAAACCTTTAGTAGAGAGTTAAGGCTGCTCCCCTAGCCGAGGAAGTCATCGGGGTTGATCTCATCGAGAAATGCCCGAAACTTCTCAACCTCATCCTCAGATTGATCCGGGATCTCGATTCCAGCCTTCTCAAAGAGGGCCTCTGAAGCCGTTATGGGGGCTTTAACCCGCAGCGCCAGCGCAATCGCATCGCTTGGCCGTGCGCTCACGGTGGTCCCGCCTTGTAGCGCGAGCTCTGAATAGAAAATTCCATCCCGAAGGTCACTGATGTGGACCGAAACAACTGGCGTTCCCACAATATGGAGCACCGATGTAAATAGATCGTGGGTCAGAGGCCTAGGCGGATTGAGCTCCTGCTGAGCAAAGGCGATCGCAGATGCTTCTACTGCCCCCACCCAAATAGGCAGGTAGCGAATTCCACCGATCTCCTTGAGCAGGACGATGGGCTGGTTAGACGGCATCTCAATTCGCACGCCTACTACTTCCACTGGAATTCCCATAGGAGAGATTTAGCGAACGCGGTGAAGACCGGCGCGAACCAGCGCCGCGTGCAACTTCACTGACAGGGAAGCCAACTCATTCGCAACTTCCTCCGCGCGAGCCTTTGCATCTGAGCTCTTCTGGCGAAGCAGCGGTGTGATCACTTGTTCAACCAGGCCAACTTCACGATCTGCAGCTGACTTAAAGGATCGAAGGTGACGTGCTTCAATTCCGAAGGCTGCAATCGAAGCGACCGTACGGGCAACTGCAAGGGCATCGGCATCGTAGAAACGTCCTCGAATCGAGATCAATCCGAAACTCTCTAACTCCACCAATTGCTCTTCGGTGAGGCTCGCTGACTCCAAGAGTTCTGCGCGCGATAGCCGTAGCTCGCTCTCCCCTGCGAAATGACTTGGTGCAAGTTCGCCATCGACACTCACTAGACGAGGCGTTGGCGCGGCGCCTGGAGTTGCTGCTGGCTGAAGTCCTCGATCCAGAGCGTCCAGATTCTCCTTAATCACACGCAATGGTAGGTATTGATCGCGCTGCGCTGAGAGCACATAACGCAAGCGCTCCAGGTCGATTGAAGTAAATTTGCGATAACCCGAAGGGGTTCGCTGAGGATCAATCAAGCCTTCAGACTCGAGGAATCGAATTTTTGAGATCGTGATATCAGGGAAATCTCCACGAAGCTTTCCGAGTACCTCTCCGATACTCAGATATGCGCGAGCTGGAACGCTCATGAATTCCCCTTTCCATTGAAGTACGTTAAACGAAATTTTCCAATTTGGATCTCGTCGCCTACCGCAAGGCGTGAGTGAGTAATCGCCGTTGCGTTGAGATACGTGCCATTTAAACTCTGCTGATCGGCGATCTCATAATCGCCATTCTCTAGTTGTGTAATCAGTGCATGACTACGTGAGACGGTGACATCATCCAGTGAGATATCTGCTTCACTCGAGCGACCGATCGATGTCCGATCACTGTCGATTAAGAATCGTGAACCCTTGCTTGGTCCGGCCACAACAATCAGCATGGCGTGGTTCTTGGGAAGAGCTCCCACAACTGCTCGATCTTCGAGCGTGAGCAACGTGAATACCTCTTCCAGCGGACGAGGTAGCGGCACTGAACGCAAGGCCGAGAGGTGGATGGTGGTCGTCAGTTCAGGCGATGCTGGAGTGCCAGTGACTGGCTCTTCTTGCTTGCCCACTGAGGCACCCCTTTCCTTGCTGTGAGAACCGTTTATCTTCTCTATCAATCTTGACTAGAGGCTGACACTATTCACAGATCAAGGGGAAATCAAGCCGTAATTGCTGCGTACTGCTCTGCGTTCAAAAGGTCAAGTGGCTTAGTAGTAAATGTAATCTCTGCAATCCAACCGGCGTTGTACGGATCAGAGTTAATCGCTTCGGGAGCGCTATCAAGTGCGGGGTTGACAGCAGTTACTGTTCCAGTTAGAGGCGAGTAGATTTCTGAGACACTCTTTGTCGATTCCACTTCGCCGCAGACCTTTCCTTCGGAGACAGAATCGCCGAGCTTTGGAAGTTGGATATAGACGATATCTCCGAGAGCGGCTTGAGCGAAGTCGGTGATACCAATGCGCGCGACTGTCTCAGATGTAAATGAGATCCACTCGTGCTCTTTTGTGTAATGCAATTCAGCAGGTATCAGTGACATCTCGCACTCCCTTTAACTTTCGTTGGTCAATAACTCTTTTAGAAATCATTGGAAAAATCTGGCAGTTCAGGTTACTCAAATGCAAGGCGAGAATAGTCGATTGCGGTGAGAATGTAGAGCCCAATCCCCCACATTGCGAAACTCCAACCCAAGGTATGCGCGACTTGGCCCCAGAACGAATGCCCTTGAAGCAGCAAGAATGGAAACGCGTAGAGCAGGTTGAAGGTCGCGGATTTTCCAAGGAAGCTGACCTCAAAGAGTTTGCCGGAACGTTTTTTATAGATCGCAACCATCACGAGCATCCAGAGGTCACGAGCAAGCAGAACGCCCACCATCCACCATGGAATATAGGCCTTAATCGCAAGACCGACCACAGTGGCTGCGATGTAGAGGCGATCGATCGTTGGGTCCATCGCTGCACCGAGTTTGGATTCTTGATGGAGCCATCTAGCAATTTTGCCGTCAAAGTAATCTGTCCATGCTCCGATTGCGAGCACCAGATAGCTCCAGCCACGCTGATTTTGCGCCAGTAGCAGCCAGAGGAAGATCGGCACGCCTAGCGCTCGGATAAAGGTAAGCAGATTCGGGATGGTCAGGACGCTCCTGCCCTGATTCTGATTCATTTCACCTGACATGCGCGGGATCTCGGCAACCCAACCATTAATAGGTTGGCTTACGCCGTTCTTTCCGCTCTTCACGCTCTCGGACCTTGATAGCAACCTCAACCGGACTGCCATCAAAACCAAACTCCTCGCGGAGCTTACGTTCGATGAAGCGACGGTATGAGGGCTCTACCCACTCGCTCGAGAAGACGACAAATTTAGGTGGGCAGGTACCCGCCTGAGTGGCGAATCGAATCTTAGGCTGCTTGCCACCTCGCACTGGTGGTGGAGTTGCTGCAATCAGAGCGCCAAGGAAGGAGTTGAGCTTGCTGGTTGGAATGCGTTTCTCCCAAGAGTTGAGAGCCGTGCGTAGCGCGGGCGCAAGTCGATCTCTATGCCAGCCCGTGAGAGCCGAGACGTTGACGCGCTGCGCCCATGGGTAACGCTCTAGATTTCGCTCAAGCTCTTTATTTAATTGCTCTTGTCGTTCGGTGTCGACGATGTCCCACTTATTCATGACCAACACAAGGGCTCGTCCTGACTCTTCAGCCATCGTGACGATGCGAAGATCCTGCTCGGTCAATGGAACCGATGCGTCAAGAACGACGACTGCAACCTCGGCACGATCCAATGCAGATTCGGTTCGAAGGCTCGCGTAGTAGTCGGTACCACTATCAAATTTTGCTTTGCGCCGAATTCCGGCGGTATCAATAAAGCGCCAGGTATTTCCACCAAACTCAATAAGTTCATCAACTGGATCTCGAGTAGTTCCGGCTGCATCATCAACCAGTACACGCGCTTCTCCCGCTAGCGTGTTGAGCAAACTTGATTTTCCGACATTCGGCCGGCCGACTAGTGCAACACGTCGATACCCATCATCGGCGGGTTCGCTTCCAACTTCTGGCAACTCTTTGACAACTAAATCAAGAAGATCACCGGAGCCTCGGCCATGGAGCGCTGAGACAAAGTGCGGCTCCCCTAGTCCTAGGTTCCACAGTCCGTGAGCCATATTCTCTTCGGTAGGACTGTCGACCTTATTGGCTACCAGAATAACTTTTTTGCCAGAGCGGCGAAGAAGAGTCAGAAGGGACTCATCCTCATCGAGTGCGCCAACTTGGGCATCAACGACGAAGAGAACAAGATCGGCTTCATTGATTGCAATCTCAGAACCAGCGGTGATCTTCATGGAAATGCCCTCGGGCTTCACTTCCCAACCACCGGTATCGATCAAGAGGAAATCTCGACCGTTCCACTCCGCCTCGTACTTGACGCGATCACGCGTGACGCCGGGAACGTCTTCAACGATCGCTTCTCGTCGTCCAATAATTCGATTGACCAGTGTTGATTTACCCACGTTTGGACGACCAATGATGGCCACCTTAGGCAGACCAAGGAGGTTTCGGCTCTTCGCCCAATCCCAAATGACATCAACCACTTCAGCAAGGTCGAGATTTGTTGAATCAATCTCGAGGGCATCATCGGCCATCCGCAGTGGAGAGATCTTTCGGGTTGAATCAATTTCATCACGGTTGGTGAGCGAAGTCGCTACCTCATCAGTAGAAAGTTCTTCTTCGCCAGCGAGTTCTCGTTCGCGACGTAAAGCTCGTGCATGTAGGTCGGCATAGAGAAAGATCTTCAACGCTGCATCAGGAGCGACAACTGTGCCGATATCACGGCCTTCCACAACAATTCCAGTAGGAGCTGCATCAATAAGTTCATGCTGAAGATCAAGCAGAAATTCTCGGACTTCGGGTTGAGCCGAATAGATTGAGACCTGATCTGTGACTCTCGCCGAACGAATGTCTCCAGTAACATCGACATCGCCAACAAAAATTCTTGGCTCAATCGGATCACCATTAAATGAGATACCAAGCTCACGGGCGCGATCAATTAATCTTTCGGTTGATTCAATATTTTCGGTGAGTGCAAGCCAAGTGAGAGCGCGATAAAGAGCACCCGTATCGAGGTATTGCCAGCGGGCACGTTGTGCGATCGCACGGGCTGTTGTTGATTTACCGGAGCCACTCGGACCATCTATAGCTACTACGACAGTCGACATGTATTAACCCTAACTTGTATTTGAATATGCATTAACCGATGCTTTCGCGAGGTAGATGTACCTTCCAACCATCGACGAGCAGTTGATCAAAGAGTTTGATTGCATCCTCGTGTGAGAGCGCGAGCGTGACAAGACCGGTCTCATGCCCTGGCGTATGTTCAATGGTCAGATCTTCAACGTTTACCGCGACAACAGCACAGACATCAAAGATCGCCGCGAGTTGGCCGGGCTTATCCTCAATAACAATCGGTAAGTACCAGTAATCGCGCTTCTTTCCGCCATGCTTACCCGGGATTCGCTGGTGGTTCTCCTTCGCCAACGAGAGCATCTCGTGAGTTTTGCGCAGGTCATCGTTCTGCAATGAAGTCGATAAATCATTTAAAAGATAACTTAATTTATCGAGATAGATAGCGAGGGATTTCCTATTTGCATGGAGGAGCTCTGCCCATAGATCAGGATCCGAAGCGGCTAAACGGGAGACATCCTTGAGTCCTTGACCCGCCAAGGCCAGCGCCGACTCCTCCATCCCATCGAGGGTCAACGAGAGAAGCGAGCTTAGAACCTGTGGCAGGTGAGAGATTCCGGCGATCACCGAGTCATGCTTCTCCCCCTCAAGCTCAACTTCGATTCCGCCGAGTGAAACGATCAGCTCCGAAGTCTGCTTTCGTACTTGAGGCGAAGTATGGGATGTAGGCGTGGTAATCCAAATTCGACCTTGAAAGAGGTCGCCTCGGGCTGCCAGCGGACCTGCAATCTCGCGACCAGCCATCGGGTGAGTCGAGCAGAAGCGTTCACTTATATCCGAAAAGCTTTGTATCTCTTGTATAACTTCAGTCTTTAGACCACCAATATCTATAACTGTTGATGCTGGGTATCTCGTTCCATACTCCTTGACCAGGGTGGAGATAGTGGAGATCGGGGTCGCGATGACGATCAGGTCTGGATCGTGTTCGGACTCACCTACTCCGATCAAATGTTGTGCAATCTCTTCGGCTTCGAGATCTTCATCCTCAACCGAAACACGATATCCGGCGCCCTTGAGTCCCAGCGCAATCGAGGTTCCAATAAGACCCGCTCCGATGATTCGTACGTGACCTCGTGTCATGGACTACTGCGCCAGGTCTTTTCGGAGCACGGTCGCTCCGCGGAGGTAAATATGCTTGATCTCCTTGAGCGAGCGGCTTGAATTCACGTGAGCCATCACGCGTACCGTACGCGCCAGCGCTCCAGGGACCGCTACTTCTACAGCACAAATGAGGGGTACATCACCAAGGTCTAGCTCTCTGGCTGCGGTAGCAGGAAAGTTCGAGATGAGGTCTGGCGTTGAGGTAAAGAGAATCGAGATGAGGTCGTCGTGAAGCACTTCGTTAGCGTTGAGCATCTCCGTAACCAATTCACAGACTGCATCAATCATCGACTCGAGGTCATCGCGCTCAAGGGTTGTCGCCCCACGGATAGCTCTCACGTTCATCCTCCCACTCTACCCAACCCGGCTACGTTCAGGTGAGCCATATCTCTTATGTCATTTTAAATTTTAATTGTTTAACTGATTTGTCTATTAACCGGTAATCTAAATTGTCGACTTTCAAAGGTGCGTAATATTTTTCAAATCATTGAAACCTATTTATCGATAATTAAGACCTTTTTTACGCTTGATAATATCGATAAAACTATATTACTTTAATCATACTAGGATACAAAAATAGATAAATTAATATTTGCTTTTTGATATTAGCGATTTATCTTTAAAAGGTTAAATAGTTTTACCAACTCCACCTCATTGATCTTGCGATAGCGACCCACACCGGTCTCTCCTAGTGCAATCGGCCCGAAGTCGGTTCGAATCAATCGAAGTACCGGTATCTCATAGTGATCGAAGATTCTGCGGACGATGTGGTAGCGGCCCTCATGGATCGTAATCTCTACCCATGAATGCTTGGGGTTCACTTCGCGAATCGTCTTGATAGTCAAAGCTCTGGCCAGCCCGTCCTCAAGAGCTACTCCTTTGAGAATCTCAGAGAGTTGTTCTTTTGAAAGCACGCCTTCGATCTCTACCAAATACTTCTTGACCATGCCGTAAGAAGGGTGGGTGGCGCGGTGGGCCATGTCGCCATCATTGGTGAGAAGAATGAGACCTTCACTCTCCTTGTCGAGCCGGCCCACGTGGAAGAGTCGCTCGTTGCGATCCTTGAAGTAATCGCCCAGATTTGAGCGACCTTCTGGGTCTGACATGGTCGACAAAACACCGATTGGCTTATGAAATGCGAGATAAACTTTAGTCTTAGAGGTGGTTATCGCCTCACCATCAACCTCAACTTTAGAGATTTCTGGATCTACTTTGCTACCCAGTTCAGTGATTTGGAGCCCATCGACGCTTACACGGCCATCGAGGATCAGTTGTTCACTCGCTCTGCGACTAGCGATACCTGCATCTGCGAGGACTTTTTGGAGACGGACGAGTGCCATAGGACTTCCTTTCGTCACGGCCATGCGGGCGTGGGTGGCGTTTGCCTGGAAGAACTATAAACCCAAGGTTGAGGATTCTGCTAATCCGTGAGTGTTGCTAATACCTCGTCCAAGCCATCGACATCAGGCAAGAACGGCGCGAGGGCAGGCAGATCCTCGAGGCTACGGATGCCAATCTTCTCGAGGAAGTAGCTGGTCGTTCCGTACATAATGGCACCAGAGTCAGGCTCGGTCCCCCGCTCCTCTACCAAGCCTCGGGTGACGAGAGTCTTCATGACTGCTTCAACGTTGACGCCACGAATCGCAGAGACGCGAGCGCGCGAGACAGGCTGGCGGTAAGCAATAACGGCGAGCGTCTCTAGCGCCGCCTGAGTGAGGCGAGATTGCTGTCCATCAAGAACGAACTTCTCCACCATTGCGGCTTGGTCAGGATGGCTATAGAAGCGCCATCCGCCTGCGATCTCCTTGAGCATAAATCCTCTGCCGCTCTCCTCATAGGAGGAGGCAAGCGCGGTGAGGGCGGCCACAACTTCTTCGGTTGGCCGTTCGGTGATTTGGGCGAGAACGAGCTCCGTAACCGGCTCATCCACCACCATTAAGATCGCTTCTAGGGCTTGATAAAGTTCAGGTTGAGACATTTATTCCTCATTTGTTTCAGAGTGAGCCGGAGTTTCACCAGCAAGTTCTTCTGGATCTAAGTTTTCGGGTGGAAGGTCAAATTCATCACTGACCTGAATCTCGCCAGAGGCTTCGCCGGACCAGGTAATCTGGAGCTCACCGAGGGCCATTACCTGCTCGAAGCGCAGCACACCCTCGCGGTAGAGCTCGAGCAGGGCCAAAAAGCGAGCCACGACCACAAGGGTTGAGTCGGCATCCGAAATCAGCGTTCTAAAGCTCGATCGACCTGAACGACGCAATTGGTCAACCAGTTTGGCCGCCTCTTCGGTCACACTGACCAGCGGACGGTGAATATGCTCAACCGATAGGGTCAGCGGCACCTTGGGAGTCATCGCCCGTTGGGCTATCTGCGCAAAGCGAGCAGGGCCTACGCCAATAAGTACCTCAGGGAGCAACTGGGCGAAATGTGGCTCCATGGCTACTAGGCGCGGAAAGGCCTTGTCTGCCAGTTCAATCCGGCCATTAAAGATCGCTGCTATCTCCTTGAAGGCCCGATATTGAAGGAGGCGGGCAAAGAGTAGGTCGCGGGCTTCGAGCAGGGCGAGATCTCCCTCGTCCTCGATCTCACCAGAAGGCAATAGTCGTGCCGCTTTGAGGTCTAGCAGGGTCGCTGCAACCACGAGGAACTCGGTGGTCTGATCGAGGTCCCAACCCGCCTCAGAGCCCTCCAGGGCGCGAATATAGGCGATGAAATCGTCGGTCACGACCCCGAGAGCTACCTCGGTGATATCCATCTTGTGACGCGAAATCAGCTGAAGAAGAAGGTCGAATGGTCCGTCAAAGTTAGTGAGGTGTACTGAAAATGCGCCTTCACTACCCTCTACGGTGGCGACAGGGCTGATCTCAGGAGCGGCACCATCGGCCGCTGTGATCGTGAGCGCCTCGTCCATGGATGACATGGATGAAAGGTACACGCTTAGAGGCCGGGCTTGATACCTCGCGCGCATTAGTCGTAGAGTCCCGCCATGGCCAATATCAATTCGCAGGTTTCTCGCTTGGAAGATAAATCGACAAATCGAGATGAAGAACTCGCATCAACCTCTGTCACTCTCGGTCGTCGTCCGGTCGACTTCTCTACTCCAGTCGGCGCACCTCAATCAGCGCGTGCTCGAGTCATCTCTGTCGTCAACCAGAAGGGTGGAGTCGGTAAGACCACGACCACCATCAATCTTGGCGCTGCGCTCGCAGAGCTCGGTCGTCGAGTTCTCTTAATTGATTTTGACTCTCAAGCATCGATGACAACCGGTCTTGGTATCAAGCCGTCGCAGATCAAAGAGCAGTATGGATCGATCTGGTACCTGCTCAATGACTCACAAGCAAATGTCAATGATTTTATTTTGAAATCAAATGTGCCAGGGCTCGATTTCATTCGTGGACACGAGGATCTAGCAGCCGCTGAAGCCGCTTTTGTTACTGAAATTGCCAAGGAGCATAAACTTCGTAAAATTCTTGCGCCAGTACTCGATTCGTATGATGACATCTTGATCGATTGCTCCCCATCGTTGGGAACATTGACCGTCAATGCTCTCACGGCATCTGATGGCGTTCTCATCCCAATGGAGTGCGAATATTTCGCAGTACTTGGTCTCTCCTTGGTCAAGCAGACCATCGGAAAAATTCAAGAACATACCAATCCTCACCTAAAAATCGATGGAATTCTCGCGACTATGTTCGATCGCAAGACCGGACATTCTCGCGATGTGCTGGAATTGATTGATAAAGAGTTCCACGACGAACTACTCGATACGATCATTGCTCGTACGGTTCGCTTCTCTGAATCCACCGTTAAAGGTGAACCGATCACCTCATATGCGCCAAGCTCAACTGGTGCGCTCTCTTATCGTCGCTTAGCTCGTGAACTTATCGCCCGTGGAGGTGCAAATTGAGTCGCCGCGTAACTCTGCCAGGAGCAGAAGAACTTTTTCGCCAGACTACAACTCTGAGCGCTGTTCCTTCTGTCGTTCCAACCCCGCTTGAAGATCAACCTGAAGCCCCAACTCTTCCAGCGGCAAAAAAATCCGTACGAACCACACCGCGTCGCAGAGTAAATACCTTTGATAGAGCGCCAAGTGGTCGCGAACGTCATGACGAGAAAATCACGGTCTATCTCTCTCCTGAAGAACTCTACGATCTTGAACAAGCTCGCTTAGCACTCCGTGGAGACTTAGGGCTTGCCGTTGATCGCGGTCGCATTGTTCGAGAATCTCTTGCAATTATCATCGCCGACCTTGAGGCTAAGGGTGATCAGAGCATTATTGCTCGCAGATTGCGCGGTCGTTAGAAAAAATTCTCAATTACTCCCGAGCACGCGGATGTGCTTGGGAGTAATTTTCACGCAATTTATCGATTGTCACTAAGGTGTAAATCTGAGTCGTTGTCACCGATGAATGACCTAAGAGTTCCTGCACAACTCGAACATCTGCTCCCCCATCTAGCAAGTGCGTCGCGAAACTGTGTCTTAGTGAATGTGGTGAGACTATGTGATCTATGCCTGCTGAATCTGCGGCGCTACTGATGATCTTCCACATAGTTTGCCTAGAAAGCCGCGTTCCTCGTTCATTCACAAAAAGGGCTTGTTCATTTAACTTCGCTTGGCTTGGGCGCACTCGCACGACGTACTGATCGATTGCGGTTTGCGCGAATCTTCCCACTGGCACCACGCGCACTTTCCCACCTTTTCCGGAAAGCCGAACCGACAAGACTTCCTCACCCTCTAGCTTTGAAACATCGGAAAGATTGAGTGAAACGATCTCGCTGATGCGCGCTCCAGTTGCATAGAGCAACTCAACAAGTGCCCGATTTCGAATCGAGCCTGCATCATCTGAGACGGTTGTGGCATCGATGAGCTTATTTACTTCTTCAATGCTCAGTGCTTTAGGTAATCTCTGCGCAGATTTGGGTGGTTTGAACTCCTTAATCGGATTGATCGTCTTGGATTCGCGAGCATAAAAATCGAGGCAATTTCGAATCGATACTACGGCTCGCGCTATTGAGCTCTCAGATTTATCCATACTTCGCAGTAGCGAGACATAACCTTCAAGGATGAGCGGGTCGATCTCCAGAAGTTCTCGATGTACCGTCTCCAAGTATGTGGTGAAGGCACTGAGATCACGACGGTATGCATCGATCGTGTTCTTACTTAAGCCGCGTTCGACGATGAGGAAATTTAAATACTCGACAAATTTGGAATTGTGTCGATCATTTTCCGTCATTGGCTTTAATCGCAGCCGCAATTAAACCGCTAAAGAGCGGGTGTGCCTTTGTCGGACGTGAGAGAAACTCAGGGTGAGCTTGCGTTCCGACATAGTAAGGATGTGTCTGGGCGGGTAGCTCGACAAATTCAACGAGGTGGCCATCAGGTGAGAGACCGGAGAAGACCAGCCCCGTGGCAGCTATCTGCTCGCGGTAAGCATTGTTCACTTCATAACGGTGGCGGTGGCGTTCTTGAATGGAGGTGGCACCATATGTCTGAGCAACAACCGAGCCGGGCGTGAGATCGGCTGGATAGAGACCAAGACGCATCGTTCCACCTAAATCAGCCTTACCCGCAACGATATCTTCCTGGCTGGCCATGGTTGAGATCACTGGATGTGTCGACTGTGGATCAAACTCAGCCGAACTTGCATCCTTGAGTCCTGCAAGATTTTGAGCCGCTTCAATCACCATGCACTGAAGACCAAGACAGAGTCCAAGTGTAGGAATCTTATTTTCACGAGCATACTTGAGCGCGCCAACTTTGCCGCTAATTCCGCGTACTCCGAATCCTCCTGGAACACAGACTGCATCAACATCGGCAAGGTTGCGTGCTGCTCCTTCGGGAGTTTCACACTCATCGCTAGGAACCCACTTGATATTGACACGTGCATTGTTTGCAAATCCACCAGAGCGAAGCGCTTCGGTCACAGAGAGATAAGCATCCGGCAGATCGATGTATTTTCCGACCAGCGCAACAGAGACTTGATGAAGTGGATGATGAACTCGCGCGAGCAGGTCATCCCACTCTCCCCAGACAACATCGCCACATTCAAGACCTAGCCGGCGAACAACATATCCGTCCAAGCCCTCGCTGTAGAGAACTTTAGGAATATCGTAGATAGAAGGCGCATCAACGGCGGCAACAACGGCTTCCATATCGACGTCACACATCGCTGAAATTTTGCGCTTTACATTCTCCGGGATCTCACGATCTGAACGGATAACGATTGCATCAGGAGCGATACCAATTGCGCGAAGCGCAGCCACGCTGTGTTGGGTTGGTTTTGTCTTCAACTCACCGGATGGACCGATATAAGGAACAAGAGAGACATGCAGATAGAAGACATTATCTCGGCCGACATCTTGGCGGATCTGACGAGCCGCCTCTAAGAATGGGAGCGATTCAATATCTCCGACAGTTCCACCAACTTCAGTAATGACTACGTCGATATCCGGCCCGGCCATGGCGCGAATGCGCTCTTTAATCTCATTGGTGATATGAGGGATGACTTGAACGGTGTCGCCGAGATAATCTCCACGGCGTTCTTTAGCAATGACGTTGGAGTAGACCTGTCCGGTTGTGACATTCGCAAAACCTTCGAGGCTGCGATCAAGGAAACGCTCGTAGTGACCCACATCGAGATCGGTCTCAGCTCCATCATCGGTCACGAAGACTTCACCATGCTGAAACGGGTTCATCGTGCCTGGATCCACGTTGATGTAAGGATCAAGCTTCTGCATCGTGACGCGCATGCCGCGGGCTGTGAGTAATCGACCGAGGCTTGAGGCGGTAAGGCCTTTTCCGAGGCTTGAGGCTACGCCACCTGTTACAAAGAGGTGCTTGGTCACGTGGGTCTTAGTTGTTTCGGTCACGGAGCCCTAACTTATCATTATTTGGCGCTTCGCCCAGCACCGACCAGTTCCAACAACTCTTGGGCGTGTTCCTGAGCGCTCTTGGAGCTCTCCTGCCCAGAGAGCATGCGGGCGATCTCGACCTTGCGCTCTTCGGCCTCAAGCGCCCGAACGTCAGAGATCCCCACTATTCCGCTCTCATTTTTTGATACGACTAGGTGACGATCTGCCCAGACCGCTACTTGGGCTAGGTGAGTCACAACGATCACTTGAGCGAATTTTGCAAGCTGTGCCAGTCGTTGACCGACCTCCATGGCAGCCTTACCTCCGACGCCGGCATCAACCTCATCAAAAATATAGGTAGGTACAGGGAAGCTGGTCGCCAGCACAACCTCAATAGCCAGCATTACCCGTGAGAGCTCACCGCCGCTTGCCGCCTTATTTAAGGCTAAGAGATCCGAACCTTCATGACTCGCAAAGAGTAGGGAGATCTCATCGATACCAAACTCTTGAAACGAACTCTCCGCTTCGCAATCCCTAGGAACGACATCGCAGACGATACGTGCGTGGGGCATCGAAAGCGACGCTAACTCTGCAGTGATCTCAGTGGATAGCCGCTTTGCAGCTTCGATCCGAGCGCTAGAGAGGAGTTGAGCTGCCTGAACAAGAGCAACTCGCGCCTCGCGCTTCTCCTTCTCCAACTCTTCGATTCGAGCAGCGCCACCTACGAGATCTTTGATGCGCTCGTCTACCGTACGACCACGCTCGATGATCTCAAGAAAGGCCGCTTCTCTATCCGATCCGATACCAAACTTCTTAATCAACGAGTTAATTGCGGCCTTGCGATTTTGAAGATAATCCAACTTCGCCGGATCTGCATCCAGGCCGACGAGATATCTCGCCAGAGCACTTATCGATTCGGTCAGTGCAAATACATCATCTGACAGCTTGCCTGAAATTTCCTCTAATTTCTTATCTTTTCCGCTCGCTGCATGAAGGGACTTCAGGGCCGAGTTGAGGATCGACGAGAGAACCACCTCATCATTGTCCAGATAATTCAACGAGGTCGAAACAGCCTGTTCTAATTCATCAACACTTTCTAATCGCGTCAATTCAACTTCAATATCAACAAGATCCTCTGCCCTGGGATCGACGGCACGAAAGGCTGTACTGAATTCTTTTAGTAGTGCGATCTCTTTCTCTCGTCCTGCTTCATCGTTCTTCAACTTCGTTATTCGAGAGGTGAGAGTTTGGTAGCGATCGAGAATGGCTTGGTACTCCACGAGAGCATCGTTGGTTGCCCCATACTTGTCCAAAGCGCTGCGAATATATCCTTGCTTCATTAAGCGTTGACTGCTGTTCTGAGCATGTACCTCGATCAGCGATTGTGCCAATTCGCTTACCCGAGCATTTGTCGAAGGAGCTCCCCCGAGCGAAATTCGTGACTTTCCATCCTGTGTGATGGTTCGTGAAATTAATAGCGTCCGATCATCACAATCGACGCCTTCCGCATCTAACTCCGCTGCCAGATCCGCCTCGATCGCAAAGTGACCTGAGACCATCAATCTGTCTGTGCCGGTTCGAACCCGGTCGGCATCTGACTTTCCGCCCATAATCAGCGAGAGCGCGGTCAGCACCATCGTCTTTCCCGCGCCGGTCTCACCGGTTAACACATTCAGACCTGGTGCAAACTCGACTCGCGATGATTCAATAACTCCGAGGTTGCGAATCTCTAACTCTTCTAGGCCCCGAAAGGAGTCACTCACCGCGCCAGCCTTCAACGGGCAATTTGAATTTTGCTACTAAGCGATCGGTAAATACCGCCGATTCAACGTGAACAATCTCAATTTTCTGTGTAGCACGGTGAATGTTGATTCGATCCCCGGCTAGGAGATTGGTTTTGCGCATGCCATCTGCAGAGATTAAAGCTTCGCGAGATTCAATATCAATCACAATTGCTGAATCAGGAGCGATGACCATGGGTCTAGAGAAAAGCGCATGTGCAGCAAGAGGCAGCACGACGATGGCCTCAACCGCCGGCCAAAGAACAGGACCTCCCGCAGAGAAGGCATATGCGGTGGATCCGGTTGGAGTGGCACAAATGACACCATCGCAACCCCACCTTGATAGCGGGCGATCATCGATCTGCAAGAATAATTCGACCATCTGAGCGTGAGAGCGTTCAATTGCAAACTCATTGAGAGCCCAACCTTGGGCTATCTCTACTCCATTGCGCAAGACTTCATACTCAAGAATGAGGCGAGCTTCACCTCGGTAATTCTTTGCGAATACATCGGATGCCAACTGTTTGGCACTTGGCCGTTCAATCTCAGCAAGGAATCCAACGTTCCCTAAGTTGATACCAAGAATTGGAATCTCTGTGCCACGCACGAGCTCAGCTGCTCGTAAAATTGTGCCGTCGCCACCAAGGACGATCGCAATTTCAAATGCTTTTGAATCTCGAACTCGCTCCGAGCCTGGTATCCCACCGGGATAATTTGTGAGCGACGAAATACCCACTGCGTTGAGTTCGGCGATTAATTCGCCCGCAAAGGCAAGTGCCTCAGGCCGTGTTGGATGAACAACCAAGAGGGCGGTGCGCACTCCGAGTGAAGTGCTTGCAGATGAATTGCTCACTGTGGACCCAACTCAACAGCTTGATCAAGCGCTGCTTGATCAAGTTCGGTTGCACCTCGTTTAAGCCAGAGGAAATACTCAACATTGCCGGCTGGACCAGGCAGTGGGCTAGCAACGACGCCGAGACACCCAACACCCATGTCGTAAGCGCAATCAGCAACATCCTGTACGGCGGCTTTTCGAAGCGCGGGGTCACGAACAACTCCCCCTGCACCAAGTTTTTCTCTGCCGACCTCGAATTGCGGTTTAACCATGACAACAAAGTCGGCGCTACTTTTGGAGATCCCGACCAACGCCGGTAAGACGAGAGTGAGTGAGATGAAGGAGAGATCGGAGACAATAATCTCCGCCGGCTCCCCAATCTGCTCCAAGGTGAGGTGGCGAACGTTGGTACGATCAAGAATCGTGACCCGGGAATCTTGTTGAATCTCCCATGCGAGTTGTCCATATCCGACATCAACAGCAACGACTTCTTTTACGCCGCGTTTGAGAAGTACATCGGTGAACCCTCCCGTCGAAGCACCAGCATCGAGGGCTCGCTTGCCTTCGAGAGTGATCTCTGAGAAATGATCCAGCGCTCCCGCTAATTTGTGACCACCGCGAGAGACGAAGTCATTGCGTTCGCCTTGTAAAACAATCGAGGTCTCGGCATCAACCTGACTCGCAGGCTTACTTGCAGGAATTCCTGTTACTAAGACCATGCGAGATTCGATGAGGTCGGCCGCATGATCTCTAGAACGCGCTAAACCGCGACGCACCAATTCTGCATCGAGTCGTGTCTTCACAGCGAGCTCTCCGCAAAAATTTTATTCGAGTGCATGAAATTAAATACCATCCAGCGAACGAAGGGCTTGTTCCAACTTAGCGTGAATTTGATCGTAGGCAACGACATGCTCAGAGAGCTCTAGGCCTTGGATCAGTGAGATCGCCTCGCGCACTTCAGTGAGATCGCCTCGCGCATGATTGCCGTCAGCGAGATCAGAACCGTGTTGGTTGTTGTCCATGGGAGAACGTTATCTACAAACGCTTCAAAAGATCGACTTCAACCTGCCACCGACTCGCTAACCCTGCGGGCGTGCTCCAAAATCGGCGATGAACGCTGCCCATCACGTGCACCCACTCACCCGGCTTAAGAGTAAGAGCGAGACGCCGCTCACGCGCCTTCCAAGCAGCGATCTCCAGGACATCCACCTCACGTCTACCTTCGCCCCCAGCGCTCTTGGAACCTCGCTTGCGGCTCACCCGGTCAATGATGATCCGGAACTCTACGACCTCATCCCCGCTGGGCAATATCTTGGTTGTGGGGGGTGCTGAAATTCTGCCTTGTAGCTCCACCGCATTGATACCTGGGTGCGAAGCCAAATCTACGCTGTTCTTCTTCTGATGTTGGGTCATGAACCGATCATCAATCAATTGAGAAGAGATTTTGGATCTGCAAGAAGTGCATTGTGGAGAGAGATCCGCTGTGCATTGTGGGCTTAAAGTGCATTGTGGGCTTAAAGTGCATTGTGGGCATAAAAAAAGAGCGCATACTCTGATCGAAATCAAAGCCTGCGCTCTTTATAAATGATGTCCGGCGGCGATCTACTCTCCCACAAGGTCCCCCTTGCAGTACCATCGACGCTGAGAGGCTTAGCTTCCGGGTTCGGAATGGGACCGGGCGTTTCCCTCTCGCTATGGCCGCCGAAACTCTTTCGAGA
>CAIZGZ010000200.1 GCA_903932695.1 uncultured Actinomycetes bacterium
CCATCACAAATGGTAGGTGGGCAAAGGCTGGATAGTCTTCAGGCGCAACACCCATCGCTTGGTAGACCCGAATCTGTCGCGGCGTTGATGAGAGTAGATCTTCACCACGTAGAACATGGGTGACCTTCATCATCACATCATCGACCGCCACCGCAAGGGTGTAGAGCGGAGAGCCATCAGCGCGAACAAGGACAAAGTCTGGAACAAAGTTATGGTCGAAACTGACCTCACCACGGATGAGATCGGTGAAGGTTGTTCCACCTTCTGGCATGCGCATGCGGACAACCGGTTTGCGCCCTTGGGCGACATGCTCAGCGATTTGAGCTTCGCTCAAATTACGGCAATGTCCGTTGTATCCGGGTGCAACGTTGGCAGCGCGTTGTGCTTCGCGGACTGCTTCTAACTCCTCTGAGCTGCAATAGCAGTGGTAAGCATCCTTTTGATCAAGGAACTTTTGAGCCCATTCGGCGTAGATATCCAAGCGTTGTGATTGGAGATAAGGGCCGTATTGACCACCGACTTCTGGGCCTTCATCCCACTCGAGGCCGAGCCAGCGCAGTGTGTCGATCGCCGCGTTAATGTATTCATCGGTCACGCGTTCGCGATCGGTATCTTCAATACGAAAAATAAATGTACCGCCAGTATGGCGTGCGTAAGCCCAGTCAAAGAGCGCAGTACGAATATTTCCTACGTGAAGATCTCCCGTTGGTGAAGGCGCAAAACGTACTCGGACTTCTTTTCCAGTTTTAGTTGACACGTGCCGACACCTTATTCGTTAGCGTTCCGATTCCATCGATTGAAATACTTACTTCAGAGCCAGCTGGCATGGGCCCGATACCTGCTGGTGTGCCCGTCAAGATCACATCTCCAGGCAGGAGAGTCATGACGCTCGAGACAAACTCAATAATCTCAGGGACCGAAAAAATCAACGAAGAGATAGCTTCATTCTGCTTTATCTCACCGTTGACGCTTGTCTTAATAACTTGATTGGCAGGTGAGAATTCGGTTTCGATCCATGGTCCAAGCGGACAGAAGGAGTCAAAGCCCTTAGCTCGCGTCCATTGGCCATCCTTCTTCTGAAGATCTCGTGAGGTCACATCGTTAGCAATGGTGTACCCGAAGATCACATCTGAAAAACGCTCTCGAGGGACATCCTTACAAATTCGACCAATAACGATTGCGAGTTCGCCTTCGTAATCAATGCTCTCAGCCATACGCGGCCAGGTGATCGTATCCCCCGGTCCTACCACCGAAGTATTTGGCTTGAGGAAGATGATTGGCTCATCGGGAACACTGGAATTCATTTCGGCGGCATGATCCGCATAATTCTTACCGACGGCTACTACTTTGCTCCGTGGCAGTACTGGAGCGAGAACCTTGACCTGAGAAAGATGGACGGTGCTCTGAGTGGGCACGATTCCTTGATAGATCGGATCACCCTTGAGCACAAGGAGTTCATCCTTGTCGTTCAGGACGCCGTAGAGCGGATCGCTCCCTAATCCAGCCTCATTATGGGGTGTAAAGCGGACAATACGCATGCCCGTAGCCTACCGCGCGAGGGCTTACTCTTCGAAAGTCTTCTCCGTGGGCTCAATCTTGGTTGCCAGAACGGAGGTAATTCGATGGCGTCGACCAGCAGGCCGCTCCGCCGTCAGACGCCAACCCGAGATCTCAATCGAGTTGCCCGCAATCGGAACCCGGCCCAACTGCTTTGCAAGTAAACCGCCGACGCTATCAATATCTTCACGGGCCTCTTCATCAAGTTCGACCTCAAACTCATCCATAAAGTCTTCGACTCGATATCGCGCAGAGATTCGAGCCGTATCGTCCGTTAGCCATTCAAGTTCAGCGGTGTGATCATCGTATTCATCGGCAATCTCACCAACGATCTCTTCAAGAATATCTTCAATCGTAATGAGGCCAGCAGTACCACCATATTCATCGATCACAACCGCCATATGGATCTGGTCACGTTGCATCTCTTTGAGCAAATCTGCTGCGGTCTTGTTTTCAGGTACAAAGCTCGCTTTACGCAGATGCTCGCGCACCTGTTCGCTCTGCTCTGCTTCGTGGTGCTCGTGGACTCGACGAGCCAAATCTTTGACGTAGACGATTCCAATGACATTATCGAGATTCTCATCGATCACCGGAATTCGAGTGAAGCCAGAGCGAAGCGCCAAGGAGAGACCTTGTCGTAACGTCTTATTTCCCTCCATCCAGACCAGATCGGTACGCGGGACCATCAATTCACGGACCAGAGTCTCGCCGAGATCAAAGACCGATTGAATCATCTCGCGTTGAGACTCAACGATGATTCCTTGTGCAGCGGCTTGGTCGATCTGAGCACGGAGCTCTACCTCGGTTGTCGTTGAGTGCGGAAGGGAGATACCCCAGCGTTTGAGATATGAACTAGCTCTATCGATCATTTGTGGGTTGATTGCCAATCTCCAAGAATTTTCTCCTGTAACGCAAACATTACTTTCTCCTCATCAGGGAGGAGGTGATCAAAGCCGATGCAATGCAGAATTCCATGGATGGTGAGCAAGTGGAGTTCGCTGGCCAGACCTGATTTTGCTTGGGCTGCTGCGAATTCTGGGCAGAGAACGATATCTCCGATTATTCCTGGGCCATCTTCGAGAGAGTCCGGGGTGAGTTCATCCATAGGAAAAGAGAGCACGTCGGTTGGGCCGGGAAGGTCCATCCACTCCACGTGCAGTTCGCTCATTCGATCTTCGTTGACCAACAAAATCTCGAGATCGCATTCCGGATGGAGCCCCATCGCGGCAATCGTAAAGGCCGCAACCGAGACAATTGCTTCGGTATCTACCTGCGACGTAGATTCGTTGGAGATCTCGATCGTCACTTAAATCACGCTCGCTTTTGAGTATGCGTTGACGATATCTCCAACCAATCGATTACGTACGACATCCTCGGCGGTCAGATCCATAAAGGTAATTCCATCGATGGAATCAAGAATCTCTCGGACAACCTTCAGACCAGATTTTGTACCGTGAGGAAGATCTACCTGAGTGATGTCACCAGTAATCACCATCTTTGATCCAAATCCAAGTCGAGTAAGAAACATCTTCATCTGCTCTGCGCTGGTATTTTGCGCCTCATCCAAAATGACAAAGGCATCGTTGAGGGTGCGACCGCGCATATATGCAAGCGGTGCGATCTCGATGATCCCGGATTGCATCAACCGGGGAATTGACTCTTGATCAATCATGTCATGGAGCGCATCAAAGAGTGGGCGAAGGTAAGGGTCGATCTTCTCTTGTAACGTGCCTGGCAAAAAGCCAAGTCGCTCCCCTGCCTCTACTGCTGGTCGAGTAAGAATAATCCGGTTTACCTCTTTGGCTTGAAGGGCTTGAATCGCCTTTGCCATCGCCAAATAGGTCTTACCCGTTCCGGCTGGACCAATGCCGAAGGTAATCGTGCTCTGGTCGATCGCATCTACGTACGATTTCTGATTGGCCGTCTTTGGTCGAATTGATTTTCCGCGGTTGCTCAAAATGTTGAGCGAAAGGACTTCCGCAGGATGATCGATCGGAACGGCGCGAATCATGGCGATTGCCTTTTCGATCGTATCGCCGGTGAGAACTTGGCCAGCCCGAAGTAGAACGAGTAACTCTTTAATTAATAACTCGGCTTGCTCCGATTGTTGATGATCACCGCGAAGGTAAATTTCATTACCGCGAACGGTAATTGCTAGGAGCGGAAAAGCGGTTTCGATGGCTCGCAGATAAGCATCGTGAGGACCTACCAACGCAACCATCGGAATGGCGGTAGGAACAAGGATGGGATGAAGTTCCATTAATTGCCGATCTTAGGCTTAACCGGGTGGCCAGGCGAATGGACGCCCGCCGAGCAGGTGCATATGGGTGTGAAATACGCTCTGACCCGCACTTTCACCGGTGTTAAAGGTTGTCCGATATCCATCAAGGCCGTGTTCTAGGGCAAGGGATGCAGCTGCGGCAAAGAGCGCGCCGATCACAGCCGGGTTTGCTGCAGCGCTCTGCGCAGCGCTCTCATGGTGAACCTTTGGAATAACAAGAACATGGACGGGAGCTTGCGGGTTGAGATCGCTAAAGGCTACAACGCCATCCCGATCGTAGAGAAGCGGGACTGGAATCTCTTGATTGGCGATCTTGCAGAAAATGCATTCACTCATCCCCGGAGTATCCCCCACAACTCTCTTACCAGCGACCGATCAGCGAAGAAATTGCCGCGAGTCCGGCAAAGCCGGCATGAGCGGAGCGAAGAACTTCTGCGCCAAGCAAGGCCACATCGCCACCAAAACTAGTCAGCGCTTCGATCTCTTCGGGAGTTAATCCACCTTCAGGCCCAATCACCAAGACGATCGGTCCATCGGAAATTTCTTTCGCAACATCGCTCAACTTTCGTTGGGCTTCTTCGTGGAGCACTAACAAATTGGCATGAGTGCCAAACCGAGCGCCAATCTGCTTGAGGGTAATTGGAGCTTCAATCTCCGGCAGTCGAATTCGACGCGACTGCTTAGCAGCCGTCATTGCGGTTCCCAGCCATTTTTGACCAAGATCGCTCTGCCACTTTGCGATGCTGCGGTGCGACTCCCAAGGAATGATGCGATCTGCTCCTGCGACCGTGAGAAGTTCGATCGCCTCTTTCGCGCGATCTGATTTCATTAACGCTTGAACCACGATCAACTCTCGCTGTGGGAGCTCTGCGGTACCGCGTTCTAATACTTCTGCTGCAAACGATCTCTTATCGAGTGAGCGCAGAATGACTCGCGCCCAAGCTCCCGCACCATCCGCGAGCATCACTTCATCGCCAACAGCAATGCGAAGTACCTTGATGGCGTGATGCGCTTCATCGCCATCCACGACAATATGTGGAAGTTCCGGAATCGAAGGAACAAAAAAGAGCGAGAGCATCAACTACTCACTATCGGTTGAAGGCATCACGGAATTTTGAGAAGAAGCCATGTTCATGGGAGTGCTTATCCCGAGAATGAATCTCAACGTGACCCGATTTCTCGCCACGCAGCTCTGCAAATTTCTTGAGTAGCTCCTCTTCTTCGCGCTTAAGCTTATGGGGGGTCGCCACCTCAACATGCACAATCAGGTCGCCCCGACCATTGCCCCGCAAGCGAGTAATTCCAAGCCCTTTGAGAGTGATCGTGTCTGCGCTTTGGAAGCCAGCCTTAATCTCCACTTCCTGCTCACCATCTAGGGTGTCGATCAGAACGCGCGTTCCAATGCTTGCCGCCACCATCGAGATCGAAATCGAGATATGAAGATCGAGTCCATCTCGCAGCAAGAAACTATGCGGACGCTCAATGATCTCGACGTAGAGATCGCCAGCAGACCCTCCTGCAGGACCGACTTCGCCTTGACCACTCAGGGCGATCCGATTTCCGGTCTCTACTCCCGCAGGTATCTTCACGTTGATGGTACGACGCGAGCGAACCCGGCCATCGCCAGCACATTCACGACACGGTGTTGGGATCACGGAGCCATATCCACCGCAATTGTTGCAGGGGCGACTCGTCATGACGTTTCCGATAAAGGAGCGAGTTACTTGCTGAATTTCACCCTGGCCTTTACAAATACCGCAGGTCTGAGGTTTTGAGTTATCAGCACAACCTGATCCGCCGCACTTCTCGCAACGGACTGCGGTATCAACCGTAATCTCCTTTTCGCAGCCGAAGCATGCCTCTGCGAGGTCTAACTCGATGCCGATCAAAGCATCTTGGCCAGCGCGGGCACGAGAACGCGGTCCACGACTCTGACCGCCACCAAAAAATGCACCGAGTAGATCATCAAAACCAAAGTTTCCACCGCCAAAGCCTCCGCCTTGGGAGAATGGGTCGCCGCCTCGGTCATAGCGTGAGCGTTTTTCACCGTCACTCAAAACCTCATAGGCGGTCGTAATATCTTTAAATTTCTCGCCACTGGCCGGATCTGGATTTACATCCGGG
>CAIZGZ010000201.1 GCA_903932695.1 uncultured Actinomycetes bacterium
CAGATTGCGCGCTCGATCTGGTCGACTCGCTCTTTGGTGATTAACCCACGTGCACATGCGCCAACAGCTTCGAATGCATCGATGATCGTGACATCTTTGCCATCTACTTGGCCTGCAAGAGTTGAGCCAGCGTAAACAAAAACGCTCGCGACATCGATACGAGCAGCAGCCATCATCATGCCAGGCAGCGATTTGTCACAGCCAGCAAATGTCACCATGCCATCAAGGCGCTCTGCTTGCATCACGGTCTCAACAGAGTCTGCAATTACTTCGCGAGAGACGAGTGAGTAGTGCATACCTTCGTGTCCCATAGAAATTCCATCAGATACTGAGATCGTTCCAAATTGCATGGGGAAACCGCCAGCATCGATCACGCCTTTGCGAGATGCTTTGGCGAGGCGATCGAGTGAGAGATTGCACGGAGTAATTTCATTCCACGAAGATGCGATACCGATCTGTGGCTTCACAAAATCTTCGTCTTGCATTCCAACAGCGCGCAACATGCCGCGAGCTGGAGCACGCTCTAGACCATCTGTGACCAAGCCAGAGCGAGGCTTCATCTTGTTCACTGGATTTTTCTCATCACTCATGGCTATCGTCCTTTTCCTAGATTTAACCTTGACCCAGATGCTTCAACAGAAGCTCACGTACCTTTGCGGCATCAGCTTGACCGCCAGTTGCCTTCATAACTGCTCCGATAAGTGCACCAGCTGCTGGCAGATTGCCACCGCGTACGCGCTCTGCTGTATCTGGTTGGGCGGCAATAGCTGCTTCGATTGCAACCATGAGTGCGCCATCATCAGAGACAACTTTAAGTCCTCGCTTATCGATAACTTCGCGCGGAGTGCCTTCGCCACCAACGACACCTTCAACAACTTGGCGCGCCAATTTATCGGTCAACTCACCAGATTCGATGAGTGCGATAACTTCGGCCACCTGAGCTGGTGTGATGAGAGAGGTAGGTGCAACTTCACGTTCATTAGCGAGGCGAGATACTTCACCGAGCCACCATGAACGAGCACGGGTTGGTTCTGCTCCCAAGCCGATTGTCTCCTCAACGACATCAAGGAGTTCGGCATTAACCATGGCTTCCATCTCTTTGGAAGGAACGTTCCATAGCTCTTGTAGGCGCTTGCGACGAGTAGATGGTTTTTCAGGCAAACTCGCGCGCAACTCTTCAATCCATTGGGCAGCTGGTGCCACTGGAACGAGATCTGGCTCTGGGAAGTAGCGGTAATCCTCGGCCTGCTCTTTTGAGCGACCTGAACGTGTCTGACCACTCTCCTCTTGGAAGTGACGAGTCTCTTGAACGATACGTTCCCCGGCCTCGAGTCGATTGGATTGGCGAATAACTTCACCGATCACAGCTCGCTCGACTGAGCGTAGAGAGTTAACGTTCTTAGTTTCAGAACGTGTTCCTAATTCGTTGCTACCGACAGGTGCGAGCGAGAGGTTAACGTCGCAACGCATCGAGCCTTGCTCCATCTTCACATCTGAGACTCCGAGTGAGCGGAGAATGTCGCGAAGTTCTGTGACATAAGCACGCGCAACTTGTGGCGCATACTTGCCGGTTCCGCCAACAATCTTGGTCACGATCTCTACCAGCGGGATGCCAGCTCGGTTGTAATCAAGGAGCGAGTAATCAGCGCCATGGATACGACCAGTAGCTCCACCAACGTGAAGTGATTTGCCGGTGTCTTCTTCCATGTGAACGCGTTCGATTTCAACACGAAATTGTTTTGGACCCTCATCGGTCTCGATCTCTACATCG
>CAIZGZ010000202.1 GCA_903932695.1 uncultured Actinomycetes bacterium
AGCCGTTCAAATGCTGATGTTAACCGCGCACGAGTCTGCTTAATCGCTTCTTCGGCAGCACTCAACGATTGAACCTGAACTCGATGGAGTCGTTCTGATTCGCTAATCGCTGAAGAGAGCCAACTCTTGAAGCTTGCAACATCAGAGCTCGCGTCAATAACCATGCGTTCTGCTTCTCGCTTTGCAGCACTTGCGATCGCTGCTGCTTCGCGGCGCTTGCTCTCAATATGCGCCTCTGCCGTGCTTTGGGCTTGAGTGAGAACTTCTTTCGCCTGGCCCTCGGCAGCATCAATATATTTACGACTACGACTTTCAGCGGCGCTCAGAACCGCGCGGGCCTTTCCTTCGGCTTCGGCTGTTGCCGATGCAGCAATCTGTGTCGCTTCGGCAATTGCACGCTGTGCTGCGGTTACTGCCTTAGCTTCGCGCGATTGCGCGGTGCGGATGAGATTCATCGCAGTCTCAGTGGCAAGAATTTCAAACTCTTCTTTGGTCAAGCTAGTGATGTCGCGGCGAGAGCGAAGATCGGCTAGTTGCGCCTCAAGTTCACGGATCCGTTCAAGTGAACTCTGGGTCGGAGCGTTGATGCGTGGCGCTTGAGCTGATGGCTCAGCCGGCAGAGAGTTAATTTCTGGAGTGGCGGCATCGCTAGGAATGTGGCTGGAATCGTTGTTCTTAAAGCCAACCCAGGATAGAAATTTCTTCTCGCTCATGCGGCAATAATAACGCCGAATCAAGAGTGCGGGAGGTGGGACTTGAACCCACACGTCCGAAGACACAGGTTCCTAAGACCTGCGTGTCTGCCATTTCACCACTCCCGCCGGAGTGCGTTGCCGCTCATTCTTAGGCTAAAAGCTCGTGTAGATCGAGAAAAAACTGATCAGAGAGTCTGGCGCTATGAGAGTGGAACAGGGGTAAGGGTAGAGGTTTGAGCGGCAGATAGCCAAACCGAGCGCAAGCGTAGCCGCGCCCGATACGCTTGGCTCCATCCCCAGTCCATGTAAGTATTTTCAGCGAGGTAACCATGAGCGAGATTTCCATCCAAGAGACCCTTGGCTCGGCGATCACGCGCGCTCTCAACGCTGCCGTCGCGGCCGGAACGCTTCCGGCTGAGATCTCGATCCCCGCCGAGATCACACTCGATCGGCCCAAGAATCGCGACCATGGCGATTATGCAACCTCCATCGCTCTCGTTCTGGCTAAACCCGCAGGCTTGGCGCCACGTGATGTCGCCACAATTATTCAAACTCAACTTCTCGCCGATACCGAGCTTCATGGGGTTCTCAAAGCGGTCGATATCGCAGGACCAGGATTCCTCAACCTCACCTTGGATACTGCTAGCCAAGCTGAAATCCTCAACCTGATTTTGAGCGCCGGCAAGACCTTCGGTCACGGAAAAGTTCTTGATGGGATCAAGATTAATTTGGAATTTATTAGCGCCAATCCCACGGGACCTTTGCACTTGGGCCATACCCGTTGGGCTGCGGTCGGCGACGCTCTCGGTCGGTTGTTGAGCGCTGCTGGTGCAGAGGTCACGCGTGAGTTTTACATTAATGACCGCGGAAATCAGATGGATCTCTTTGGTCAATCACTTCGCGCTGCCGCTCTTGGTCAACCTACTCCGGAAAACGGATACCACGGTGGCTACATTCAAGATCTCGCTGCAACCGTGAAGAGCGCGCATCCAGAGTTCCTCAATCTTGATGAAGAGAGCGGTAACGCTGCATTCCGAGATGCTGGCTACGCTCTTCAATTAGCCCAACAACAGAGCGTGCTCAATACCTTCCGCACCCACTTCGACATCTGGTTCTCTGAGAAGAGTTTGTATGAGAACAATTTCTTCAACCATTGTTTAGATCGCTTGCGTGAGCAGGGACATGTCTTTGAAGATGGTGGAGCGACATGGCTACGCACGACAGATTTTGGCGACGATAAAGATCGCGTGATGATCAAATCAGATGGTGCATTCGCTTACTTTGCCTCTGATTCTGCTTATTACATCAGCAAGCGTGAACGCGGATTTGATGTTCTGATCTACATGCTCGGCGCTGATCACCATGGATATGTGAATCGACTCAAGGCTATTGCTGCCTGTGCGGGCGATGATCCGTCCTACAACATCGATGTTTTGATCGGTCAATTAGTGAAGATCATGGAAGGCGGCGAAGAGATCAAGCTCTCCAAGCGTGCCGGAACAATCATTACTCTTGAAGAATTAGTAGAGAAGGTTGGGGTTGATGCAGCGCGTTACACCTTGATCCGATATCCGGTTGAGACCCCCATGATTATGGATGTCGATCTCTTGCGTAGCCGCACCAACGAAAATCCGGTCTATTACGTTCAGTATGCGCATGCGCGTATCTGTGCAGTGCTTCGCAATGCCGCTGACCTCGGCATCGCGTATGGCCTGCCCGCTCTCAACCCGAGCCTCTTAACGCACGAGCGCGAGCGTGAATTAATGGGCGCGCTAGCGGAGTTCCCTCGGATCGTCGCGCACGCTGCCTCACTACGCGAACCACACCGTATTGCTCGATATGTCGAAGAGTTGGCTGGTATTTATCACCGCTTTTACGCCGATTGCAGAGTGCTCCCCATGGGCGATGAAGCGCCAAGTGATCTTCATAGCGCCCGCGCGACCTTGTGTCAGGCAACCGCACAAGTGATCGCAAACGCTCTTGACCTACTTGGAGTAGAAGCTCCGGAGAAGATGTAACGATGAGCGAATTTAGCAAGAACGTTTTTTCGCATTACGCCAACGTCACTCCTGGACATCTCATGATCGGTGGCGTCAGCGCCGCTCAACTAGCAACTGAATTTGGAACGCCACTTTTTGTACTCGATGAAGCAGATTTCTTTGATCGCGCAACGGCGTGGAAGCAAGCGCTGGAGCAGGCCTTCGGTGATCGAGCTGGAACGGTGTATTACGCAGGAAAATCTTTCTTGTGCAAAGAAGTGACCCGTTGGCTTGCGGTAGTCGGAATCGGTCTCGATGTCTGTACTGGCGGTGAATTAGCCGTCGCCCAAGCTACCAACTTTCCGATGAAGCGGGTACAGGTGCATGGCAACAATAAATCTGAATCCGAGATTCGCACCGCGATCCAAGCTGGAGTAGCGACTCTCGTCGTTGACTCATTCCAAGAGATCGAACGAATTGAAAGAATCGCAGCAGAACTCAATACGATTCAACGTGTCTTCTTGCGCGTGACGGCCGGGGTCGAAGCCCACACCCATGAATTTATCTCCACTGCGCATGAAGATGTGAAGTTTGGCTTCTCGATTGCAAGCGGCGCAGCATGGCGCGCTATTCATGAAGTGACTGCTGCTTCACACATTGAACTCGCTGGTCTGCACTCCCATATCGGCTCCCAGATTTTTATGAGTGAAGGATTTGAAGCGGCCGCAGCTAAGTTGATCGCTCTTTTGGCGCAGTATCGTGATGAATTTGCATCAGAACTGCCAGAACTTGATCTTGGTGGGGGATATGGAATTGCCTACCTGCCAGATGAGACCACGCTCGAACCTGTTGGCATCCTGACTGAGTTGGCGGCGATAGTCAGAGCGCAATGCGCCGCTCACGGATTGTCGGTACCGAAGATTTCCATCGAGCCGGGCCGCGCCATCGTTGGTCCAACCACAACGACGCTCTACACGGTCGGAACCACCAAAGATGTAGTTCTTGAGGATGGCGGAATCCGTCGTTATCTCTCCGTTGATGGCGGCATGTCCGACAATATTCGCCCGGCACTCTACGAGGCCGAGTATCACGCCATCATCGCCAACCGCACCAGCTCTGCACCCACGATCAATACGCGGGTAGTCGGCAAGCACTGCGAGAGCGGGGACATTGTGATCCGTTCCATCGCGCTTGCGGATGATGCCGGCCCAGGTGATCTCCTCGCGATTCCGGCCACCGGGGCGTATGGCCGCTCCATGGCGAGCAATTACAACCACGTACCACGTCCAGCGGTGGTTGCAGTGATCGATGGGGCTGCTCGCGTGATCGTACGCCGAGAGACCCACGAGGATATTTTGGCGCTCGATCAATAAATCTTTGAGATACTTATCCCTACCTGATCCCCGAACCTGTCTTATTTTATTACTCTCTATGACTGAGGATGTGAACCGATGAGCAACGATCGCGTACTACGCGTCGGTCTGCTCGGTGCTGGCCACGTTGGCGCTGAAGTTTTCCGCTTGATGATTGCAAACCAGAAAGATCTGGCAGCTCGCTCCGGTGTCGGTTTAGAGATCACCCGAGTAGCAGTCCGCGAACTGACAAGCGATCGCCCTGGAATTGATCGTGCTCTACTGACCGATGACGCTGATTCGGTTGTGACCGATCCGAATATTGATCTCATTATTGAAGTGATGGGTGGCATTGAGCCAGCTCGATCTCTCATCCTCAAGGCAATGGAAAACGGCAAAGCGGTAGTCACCGCCAACAAGGCGCTGCTCGCAAAGCATGGCGCCGAACTCTTCCATGCATCGGATCTGGCCGACGTCGACTTCTATTACGAAGCTGCCGTAGCCGGCGCTATCCCAATTCTGCGACCACTTGCAGAGAGCCTGGTTGGCGATCACGTCGAACGCGTCATGGGCATCATTAACGGAACGACAAATTACATCCTCACCCGAATGCATGAGGCTGGCGCCTCATTCGAAGATGCTCTTGCCGAAGCGCAAACCCTGGGTTACGCCGAAGCTGATCCAACCGCAGATGTCGATGGTTTCGATGCCGCGGCCAAGGCGGCAATTTTGGCCGGTCTGGCATTCCACACTCAAGTGATTGATGAGGATGTATACCGCGAAGGAATTCGCGAGATCACAGCAGATGATGTCAGCGTCGCCAAGGCGATGGGCTTTGTCATCAAGCTGCTGGCAATCGCTGAAGCAAATGAGATTCATGGCAGCGTCGAAGAGACCATCTCGGTGCGCGTGCACCCGACAATGATCCCGGTCACGCATCCATTGGCCGCGGTACGTGAGTCATTCAACGCAGTCTTTGTGAAGTGTCAATCAGCAGGTGAGTTGATGTTCTACGGCCGTGGTGCTGGTGGAACTCCGACCGCTTCTGCAATTTTGGGCGATCTCGTAGCCGTTGCCCGTAATCGCAACGAAGGATCACTTGGGCCAACGGAGACCGACTATGCCGATCTTGATATTGCGCCGCTAGGAGTTAGTCGCACTCGTTATTTGATCCGCATGGATGTTGCAGATGTACCAGGCGTTCTCGCATCGGTAGCAAGTACTGTCGCCAAAAATGAGGTCTCCATCATGACCGTCCGACAAGAAGGTCGTGGCGCAGATGCTGAGCTTGTGGTGCTCACACACGTCGCTCGTGAAGATGCGTTGGCAAATACCGTCAAGGATCTTCGGAGTTTAGATATCGTCAAGAAAGTTGTCAGTGTTATTCGCGTCGAAGGAGTTGTGTGATGGGTATCTTCGGGAGCAAGAAGTCGGCCGTCGCGCACCAGTGGCGTGGCGTTATTGAAGAGTACGCACACCGTTTACCTGTCTCTGCCAAGACTCCGATCGTCTCCCTTCGCGAAGGTGGAACTCCACTCGTGCACGCCGCAATCCTCTCCGAGATGCTCGGCAATGAGATCTGGCTCAAGGTCGAGGGCGCAAACCCAACTGGTTCCTTTAAAGATCGCGGTATGACGATGGCGATCTCAAAGGCGGCCGAAGATGGCGCAAAGGCAGTGATCTGCGCTTCAACCGGAAATACCTCTGCATCAGCCGCCGCTTACGCGACCAAAGCCGGCATGACTCCCGTGGTACTTGTCCCGCAAGGCAAGATCGCTATGGGTAAGTTGGCACAAGCCATCGCGCACGGAGCCACTTTGCTGCAAGTAGATGGAAATTTCGATGATTGCTTGACCTTAGCTCGCGACCTCGCCGATAACTATCCAGTTGCGCTCGTGAATTCGGTCAACCCATTTCGTATCGAAGGCCAGAAGACAGCAGCATTTGAAGTGGTAGATCTTTTGGGCGATGCCCCTGATATTCATGTCTTGCCAGTGGGTAACGCCGGAAATATCACGGCGTACTGGAAGGGGTACAAGGAGTACAACAAAGATCGCCTCTCCACAAAGTTGCCACAGATGTGGGGTTTTCAGGCTGCAGGTGCGGCTCCCATTGTTTTGAATAAAGTTGTGACAGAGCCAGAGACAATCGCTACAGCGATTCGGATCGGCAACCCAGCTTCCTGGCAGCAAGCGGTCGATGC
>CAIZGZ010000203.1 GCA_903932695.1 uncultured Actinomycetes bacterium
CCGCGCCACCACTCTTGGGAAGATTTTCGGTTCCCTTGAAATCAAATTTTAGGCCGAGGTATTTCCAAACGGTCTTAATGGTCAAGATGACTGGTGGATAGACATAATCAGCCACGCAGCGCCCCGGCCTTCTTCTCGATCGCCTGCTTGTAGAGTCGACCCGCGCGATAACTAGAGCGCACCATCGGCCCACTCATCACACCTAAGAAACCAATCTCATTAGCTTCTTGTGAGAGCTCTACAAACTCTTCTGGCTTTACCCAACGGACAACAGGGTGGTGATTTGGGGTAGGGCGTAGGTATTGAGTGATCGTGATGAGATCACAACCGGCCGCATGGAGATCAACAAGCGCTTGAGAGACCTCTTCGCGCGTCTCACCCATACCAAGAATGAGATTTGATTTCGTGACCAAACCAAAGATCTGAGCTTGTGTGATGACATCGAGTGAGCGGTCATAACGGAAGGCTGGGCGGATCTCCTTGAAGATACGAGGGACGGTCTCAAGGTTATGTGCAAAGACTTCTGGTCGAGTCTCAAATACTTGGCGAAGCAGATCTGGTTTTCCGCTGAAATCAGGAGCCAACATCTCAACGCCAGTGCCTGGATTTTCTTGATGAACCATGCGAATGGTCTCTGCATAGAGCCATGCGCCTTCATCTTCTAGATCATCACGCGTTACACCAGTAATGGTTGCGTAGCGAAGCCCCATTGATTTGACCGATTCAGCTACTCGACGTGGTTCATCACGATCTACTGGCAGTGGCTTTCCGGTATCGATATTGCAAAAGTCGCATCGACGGGTACAGCGTTCGCCACCAATCAGGAAGGTCGCCTCACGATCTTCCCAACACTCAAAGATATTTGGGCAGGCCGCTTCTTGGCAGACGGTATGCAGCCCTTCGCTCTTCACGAGATTGCGAAGCTTGGTGTACTCGGGACCCATATTTGCGCGGGTCTTAATCCATTCTGGCTTACGCTCAATCGGTACCGCAGCGTTGCGGGCTTCGATACGAAGTAGCTTGCGACCTTCGGGTGCGATACTCATTTAGATCACTCTCTCTAGTGCCGTCAGGATATATCCCTGCACGATGGGGGAAATCTCTTCGATCGTTACGTTGCGGCCCAACTCTTGGGAGAGAGAAGTGACATCCGCATCGGCTATTCCGCATGGAATAATCTTGGAAAACTCTGCTAGATCTGGGTTCACATTGAGGGCGAAGCCATGCATGGTCACTCCTCGCGCAACTCGCACACCGATAGCGGCAATTTTTCGATCGCCGTTGCTGTCGCGAATCCAAACTCCAGTGCGATCACAGAAGTTTTCGGCGTTGATGCCGAGCGAGCGGCAGAATTCAATAAGCGCGCCTTCAATCGCTCGCACATACCCCACAACTTCATTGCGCTTAGCGAGCGGAACAATGGGATAGCCAACGATTTGGCCACGACCGTGCCAGGTGATCTTGCCGCCACGATCAACATCGATGACGGGAGTCCCATCTTGTGGGCGTTCGAAATCTTTGGTCATGCGGCCCGCGGTATAGACCGATGGGTGTTCAAGGAGCAGGAGAGTTGGGGGAGTTATGCCATCTGCGACCTGGGCATGAACCTCGCGCTGGTGTGTGAGCGCTGCTTGGTACTCGATCAGACCGAGCTGGTGAACTTCGACCCGTGTCGCCACGGAGGTAGAAAGGTCAGCCATGCCCTAAGCCTAATGTAGGTTTTGGAGCATGACATTTCCGGTAGATCAGGCAGGCGCAGCGCGACCCCTCCGAGTGGGTATTTCAGGCTACGGTCTGGCTGGCAGGGTCTTTCACGCCCCACTTCTGGCTAGTTGTGGTTTTGAGGTGGCGGGCGTCGTTACCAACAATCCGGAGCGCCAAGCCCAGGTGCGAGGTGATTTCCCATCTGCCCAGGTTCTCGGTTCCATTCACGATTTAGTAGCACTCAATCTCGATCTTGTTGTGGTCGCCTCGGGTAATAGCGCCCATGCATCGGATGCGATCGCCGCGCTTGAATCTGGTGCGCACGTGGTGGTCGATAAGCCGATGGGGCGTACAGTCGCTGAGATCAAATCAATCTTGTCGGTAGCACAGAGCCATGGGCGAATGGCGATCCCATTTTTCAATCGACTCTGGGATAGCGATGCGTTGACAATTAAGAAAATTATCGATGAGAAGATTCTAGGAAATATCTTTCGCATGGAATCGCGCTTCGAGCGTTTTCGTCCAGGCAATACACCAAAGAATTGGCGTGAGTCGGCATCACTCGAAGAGGGAGGAGGCAATCTCCTAGATCTGCAACCACATCTCATCTCTACTGCATTAGATTGGTTTGGTCCCGCAACTCTTGAGTACGCCTCGGTGCGCAACATTCGCAAGATGTCGGATGACGATGTCGTCCTTGTTCTCAACCACGAGAACGGCGTTGATTCCTACCTTGCCGCCAGCGCGATTATTGGTGCACCTGGTCCTCGAATCAGACTCTCTGGCGATGAGGGAACTTTGATCATTCGTGATCTCGATGGCCAAGAGGATTTGCTGCGCTCCGGTAAGAGTCCAACCCATGGCATATGGAATCCGCCAGTAAGAAGTAAGGCCGAAATTCACCGTGGCGGTGAGGTAGTTGATTATCCAAGTATTGGTGGAGAGTACGGTGCCTTTTATGCAGCAGTCGCTGCTGCTATTCAAGGTGCGGGGAAGTGGCCAACGACTGGTGAGATGGCGCTCGATGTAGCACGAATTATCGATCAGGCAAAGATCACGAGCACTCGCTCGCTATAACGACTATTCGCTGCAGAGAAGTTCTAAAGCGCTGGTGAGATGTGGGTAGTCGAAGGTAAATCCACTCTCGAGCAATGCAGCTGGCATGACTTTCTTAGAGCCAAGAATCTCTGTCGAAAATCCGCCAAGCGCGGCCTTAAGAGCAAACGCTGGCACCGGAAGTAATGCTGGGCGATGCAGTGCACGAGCGAGTGAACCAGTAAATTCTTGATTGGTCACAGGATTAGGTGAGGTTAAGTTCACCGCACCTTCTACATCTGCTCGCAAGAGATGAGTAATTGCTTTCACTTCATCGTGCAGAGTGATCCACGACCACCATTGTGTTCCCGGGCCGAGCTTGCCGCCCAGGCCTAAGCGAAAGAGTGGGAGCATCCGTCCGAGAGCGCCACCAGTGGGATCGAGAACGAGACCAGTACGAATCTTGACGGTGCGAACACCGGTCGCTAAATCAGCAGCGGCCTCCCATTCGCGACAGACAGCGGCGAGAAAATCGTCGCCTCCACGATCTACTTCGGTGACAGCACGATTGCCGGTTTCACCGTAATAGCCGATAGCAGAAGCCGAAATGAAGACCGATGGCTTCAGTGCAGAACAGGCTTGAGCGATCGCGGTGGTTCCTAACAATCTGGAATTGAGAATCTCTGCGCGATATTTGGTAGTCCAACGATGATCGCCGACACCAGCTCCAGCTAAGTGAATGATCGCATCGACACCTTCAAGCGACGCCAAGTCGACGCTGCCATTGGTGGGATCCCATAGCACTTCATCGACTGCAACCGGCTTGCGGCGTACCAGCCGTTGAACGGTATGACCTTCGGCCTTGAGCGCGCCTACGAGCGCTGTGCCAACCAACCCAGAGGAGCCGGTGACCGCGATGCGTTGTAGGTTGCTCATTTGCTACTACAAACCTAGGTCGGCTTCGAAACGACCTTCTTCTAGACGCTCTTTGAGGGTAACGAGGAAGCGAGATGCATCAGCACCATCAACGATTCGGTGATCATATGAGAGCGCAAGGTAGACCATAGAGCGGACAGCGATCGTCTCACCGCCATCAGTTCCCTTCATCACCATTGGGCGCTTGACGACTGCGCCGATACCCAAGATCGCAACCTGAGGCTGATTGATGATTGGCGTATCAAAGAGAGCGCCGCGACTGCCTGTGTTGGTGATGGTGAATGTTCCGCCACCGAGTTCATCTGGCGAAATCTTGTTGTCACGAGTGCGAGCAGCGACGTCAGAGATCTTTCGAGCAACGCCA
>CAIZGZ010000204.1 GCA_903932695.1 uncultured Actinomycetes bacterium
AAGGAACTCGGGCTGCCAGTAATTGCCGAAGACCCAATCTCGATCCCTGGTGCCATTGCACACGCTTCGCTCTTTCTCAGCGAGCCAAAATTGCGAGAGTTCTATCAGCCTGAACTCATTCTCGTTATTGGTAGAACTACCCTCTCTCGGAGTATCAACGCTCTCATTGCAGAGTGTGAGCGAACTTTGGTGATTGATCCACACACGGAGTCGGTTGATACACATCGCACTGCGGAAGCAATTTTCTCGACGCTCCCTAGGGTGAGTGCTCCTCGCGATCAGCAGTGGATCGATCTCTGGCACAAAGCATCTGCGGTACCACTCCACCTTGATAGCTGGTCAGAGCAGAGTGCGATGATCGCTATCTGCCAGGCGCTGCCAGATGAGAGCTCGCTCTTTGTCGCCAGTAGCCGCCCGATCCGAGATATCGAAGGATTTGTAAAACCTCGCACTGGCGTAAAAACCTATGCAAATAGGGGGTTAGCGGGCATTGATGGCAATATTTCAACGGCGTTTGGAATAAGCGTTAATTCCAGCAGAAGTTACGCAATCTTGGGTGATATCACCTTTCTTCACGATCTCTCAGCACTTGCAGCGCCAACACAATCTCAGCTCACGATCTTTCTGATCGATAACAACGGCGGCGGGATCTTCAATACCTTGCCACAAGCAGGCGTTGTGGGTTTTGAAAAGATATTTGCAACCCCGCACAATCTCGATCTTGAGAAAGTTGTTGCTGGATTTGGGGTGCGCGTCTCACGCGTGAAGAATGAATCTGATATCAAGCAGATCATCAGCCATGATCAGGATGGTTTGCATGTGGTTATCGTTGAAGTTCCATCCCGAGTCGAGAACGCAGCCGGGATCGCACGCGCAACTCAAATTCTGGTGAGCGCACTCTTAACTGGAGCTAACTTAGCCTGACTTTCGGCTAGCTCTTGAGCCGGATCTGAACCTGCAACAATTCCGCAACCGGCAAAGAGTCGAATCGATCGACGATCTTGCGAGAGTTGGCCACAACGCAACGCGATACCAAATTCACCATCGCCGCGGGCATCAATCCAACCAACCGGTCCGGCATAACGACCCCGGTTGAGTGACTCAACTTCGTTAATGACATTGCGCGCTGTTTCAGTAGGCGTGCCACAGACAGCAGCAGAAGGGTGGAGGGCTGCGGTCAGGGTAAAGAGATCGATCTGCGCAACGCTCTCATTAATCACACCAGTGACATCGGTGGCAAGGTGCATAACATTTGGCAGGTGCAAAACAAATGGCGTCTCAGGCACATTGGTTGAGGAGGCAAATGGCGCCAGTGCTTGTGCAACAGAGCGCACCGCATACTCGTGCTCTTCAAGATCTTTAGATGATTTTGCAAGGGAGCCAGCGAGAGCGAGATCTCGCTCGTCATCACCGGTGCGACGGATTGTTCCGGCTAAGACGCGAGAAGTGACTAGAGTCTTATTGAGTCGGACCAATAGCTCAGGAGTTGCCCCCACCAAACCGTCGACCAGATAGAGCCAGGTAGAGGGATATTCGCTTTGTAGTGAGCGTAGGAGCGGGCGGATCTCGATCGTTGAATTAGAGGTTGCCACCTCGTCGCGAGCCAAAACCACCTTCTCGAGCTCGCCACGCTTAATCCGCTCGATGCTCTCTTCGACGCGTTCGCACCAAGCGATATCGCTCAGGGATCCTTTGCTCCATGTGAACTTGTGGCTGCCACTCTCCGCGCCAGCTTCGGTGAGTTGGGGTTGATGATCGCCAATCCAGGTTACCCAGGCACGATCGCCCTTCTGTGAAACAACAACTTCCGGAATGAGGAGTTCGGATGGCTCGCTCTCATCGAATGCAAATGATGCGAAGAGAACCGGACCGGTACCAGAGCCATGAACATTGTTCTTAATATCGAGCTGGGAGAGTTGTTCGCGCCACCATGCTTGTGCATCGGTGAATCGCTTGGCACCGGTGACGGTGTGGGAGCGGTAAGTACCAAAGCCGATAAATCCTTCGCCGCCACGAATCCACGAAGC
>CAIZGZ010000205.1 GCA_903932695.1 uncultured Actinomycetes bacterium
GCATTTACTTGAGCGATCGTCATACCAGCAAAGGTTGTTGGTGCAGTAGCAGTAGTGATATCGCCACCTAACTGACCCAATACATTTCCTTGAGCATCTAAGAGCGTTACTGCGGTTTCGGTCGGGACACCACGAAGCGGACGAACAACACGGATCGGCGATGAATCTTGTGGATTGCTCTTCTCATTTTCAGCGTTGGGATCGATACCTGCGCGAGTAAGGCGATCGATCGAGCCCATCGCAACACCCTTGAGCTGGGTATCAACTTGCCCAATAAGAAAAGATTTCAATTTTGTATTTGCAGCAAAGTCAGATGCGCCAATTCCGAGCGCTGAAACAACGACAATCGCGAGCAACAACCGACTTCGTAAACTCCACTGAGATGGGTGCATGATGGTGAAGGCTTACTTACCGGAAGGAATTCTCATGCGGTAGCCGACGCCACGAACTGTATGGATAAGTGCAGGTTCGTAGATATCAATCTTCTTACGAAGATAGGAGACATAAGTCTCGACAATGCCGGCATCGCCGCGGAAGTCGTACTGCCACACGTGATCCAGAATTTGTGACTTGCTGACAACGCGATCAGCGTTGATCATCAAATAACGAAGTAAGAGAAATTCGGTGGGAGAGAGATCGATGAGATTGCCGGCACGACGAACTTCATGTGTTGCTTCATCGAGTTCGAGATCGGCAAATCGGATCTTCTCATCATCTGTAACAGCTTCAACTGCGCCGATTCGACGGAGCAATGCGCGTAAGCGAGCGACTAACTCTTCAAGTGAGAATGGTTTTGTGATGTAGTCATCACCACCAATGGTTAAACCGGCGATCTTGTCTTCAACCGTATCTTTCGCGGTAAGAAATAGCACGCCAACGCCTTGACCATCTTGGCGAAGTTGGCGACAGACCTCAAAACCATTTTGATCGGGGAGCATGACATCAAGGATGAGAGCGTGGGGTTTGAACTCTTCTGCGATGGTGAGCGCTTGGGAGCCGGTTGCGGCGGTGCGAACATCGAAGCCAACGAAGCGAAGGCTGGTCGCAATGAGATCGCTGATGGAGTTCTCATCATCAACAACGAGAATTCTCTGCTGCCCTGAAGTTTGCCCTGCTAGCTGTTCGTTACTCATAAGAGGATCATCATCCACGATGCTGAAGGTTTCCTGAGAAGAACCCGAAGTTTTCCACAGGGTTCATCCACGATGTGGAGAATTACATGGCTGTAATTCGGTGAAGCTAGCGGCTAGTTAGCGCCACTTAGTGGCAAGGGTGAAGCCAGCTGCGATAAATCCGAAACCGATCACCATGTTCCATGCCCCGATATGAGGGACTGGATAGAGCGTGCCGGAGACGTAGAAAATAACGATCCAGACCAGACCAGCGATGAAGGCGGCGACCATCAGCGGTGCCAACCAGGCTGGGCTCTCCTTGGGAGCCTTATCAAGATGGGCGAACTCGTCTGGAATGTAGACGGGATCCTTCTTGCGGCTCTTTGATTTAGGCATGGAGAGAGGATACACCAGGAAATCCATGATGCCAGGCTGGCTCCGAGGGTTAAGGTTGGCGCTATGAGCCGAATCTTGGTGGTCGATAACTACGACTCCTTCGTCTACAACCTGGTCCAGTATCTCGGCCAACTTGGAGCCGAGGTTGAGATCGTCCGTAATGATGAAATCTCGGTGGAGCGGGCTCAAGAATTCGATGGCGTATTAATTTCACCGGGGCCGGGTACGCCTGAGGCCGCCGGCATCAGTATCGAATTGATTCACTACTGCGCAGAGCGCCAGATTCCACTCTTCGGTGTCTGCCTCGGGCACCAAGCGATTGGAGTCGCTTTTGGCGCGACGGTAGATCGTGCGCCCGAACTTCTGCACGGCAAAGTTTCGCAGGTAACCCACAACGGCCACGGATTGATGACTGGAATTCCGTCACCATTTACCGCGACGCGCTATCACTCGCTTGCGATCGTGCCTGAGACCCTGCCTGAAGTTTTAGAGGTCACGGGCGTTACCGACACCGGCATCGTGATGTCGATTGAACATAAGAGTTTGCCGATCTCTGGCGTGCAATTTCATCCAGAGTCGGTTCTTACCGAACATGGTTACACCATGCTGGCAAATTGGCTTACTCGTTGTGGTGACGAAAATGCGCTCGCTCGCTCAATTGGTCTGGCACCCGTAGTGAATCGATAGCCAGCACTAATTATTTGGCGAAGCCGGATTCGTGTTGACGGTAATCGTTACTGAAGCGCCAATTGATTGGGTTGTCCCTGGTGCGGGTGCCTGGGCCAGAACAACGTTAGGTGCTTGAGTTGGATCCCATGCCTGTGCAGTCTTTACTAAGAAGCCAGCTTGGGTCAGTTGGGTGATCGCTTCAATATTTGAGAGCCCAACCATCGAGGGAACTTGCAAACTTCCACTCGCGATCTGAAGAACAACACCGCTACCAGCAGCCAAAATACTTCCTACATCAGGTGTTACGGAAAGTACTGTTCCTGGTTGTTGATTCGAATCACCCGGAACGGTCTGTGCAATCACCAAGCCAGCTGCTGCAAGTGCATTGCGAGCATCGGTGAGTGAGAGCCCAATTAAATTAGCTGGAACGGTTGTGTTTCCCGGACCATCAGAGATGGTGATTGTGACACTACTGCCATTAAGTACTCGAGTCGCGGCCAACGGAATTTCACTCGAGATCCGATCTTTTGGAATTCGAGAATCCGGCGCGTGCTGCACATTGATCGTGTAGTTGGGCAGAAGTGCTTTGGCTTGCTCAAGGGTTAAGCCAACGACATTAGGCAACTCTGTTCCAGTAGCACTCTTGCCACCACCTTTGATGAGAAAGAGTGAGCCGATCGCAAGAAAAAGGACGAGAGCGGCAGCAACTGCATAACTACGTCGAGGTTTCACTTTGCGGAGCTTGGTGGTGACCTGTTCGCCACGAATTGCTCGTTGCAAATCCGCAAGCATGGCACCGGCATCTTGATAGCGATCTGCAGGATCTTTACAGAGCGCGACCTGCATAATTTTGACCAGATTAGGGTCGAGATTTGGCTCAAATTCACTCGGGGAGATGAGTGGAGCCGAGACATGTTGAAAGGCGATCGAGACCGGCGTATCGCCAATAAAGGGTGGCCGACCAACGAGTAATTCGTACATCAACGCGCCAACTGAATAGATATCGCTGCGCTGATCCGCACTCTCACCAGTTGCCTGCTCAGGAGAGAGATATTGAGCGGTGCCGACTACATTCCATGTGTTGGTCATGGTCGCGCCGATGTCATCCATTGCTCGTGCGATTCCAAAATCCATCACCTTGACCTGGCCAGCGTCGGTGATCATGATGTTTCCTGGTTTGATATCGCGATGCACGATCGATTTCTGGTGTGAGTATTCGAGCGCTTGAAGAATTTCGACGATGATCTGCAGCGCTTCGCGCTCAGGTAGCCGCTCGTTGCGTTGAAGTAGTTCGCGCAAAGTATGGCCAGAGACCAACTCCATCACGATGTAAGAGTCAGAGCCTTCGATGCCAGAGTCATAGACCGCAACAATTCCGTGATTACTCAAGCCGCCTGCCGCAAAGGCCTCTTTCTTGAAGCGAGCAACAAAAGCGGGATCACGCGCCAAATCACTACGAAGAATTTTTACAGCAACTTTGCGATGTAGTCGCAGATCATTTGCTTCATAAACATCGGCCATGCCACCGGTACCGATCATGGCACCGATCTCATATCGGTTGTTAAAGATTCGACTCATCGCTTCTCACCTGCAGCTCCGATGAGAATTCCTGGTGAGCTTTCGCCATCATCGACGACCTCGCTCCAGAGAATGGTGATGTTATCCGGTGCACCTTTTTCATGGACGGCGCGAATCAGCGCTTCGACGATCTCACCATCGACACGTTGCTTAATAATGTTGGCGATCTCTAGATCTGAGAGAACATTGGTTAAGCCATCGCTGCACAAGAGAAAGCGATCGCCTACTTTGACATCAAAGACGCTCAAAATCGGATCGATTCGACTATCGCCCATCAGCGCTTGAGTCAGCATGGAACGTTGTGGGTGGGTGAGCACTTCGTCGGGTGTCAGCCGTCCTTGATCCAACAACTCTTGCATGACGGTGTGGTCATAGCTCAGTTGAATAAGTTTCTTGCCAGTCCATTGGTAGGCACGAGAATCACCGATATGGAGTAGTTCCACCGTCTTTTCGCTCAGATGTAGCGCTGTGAGCGTAGTTCCCATTCCCGCCAAGGCTGGATCATCGCTTACCGCTTGAGCTATCTCGTGATCGATCGAGAAGGTGATATTCATCAGCAGGTCTTCGCGTGATTCATGATCGATTGCGCTATCCCCGAGTACTTCACCGAGCTGTTTTAAGGTATCGATCGCGATCTTTGACGCGACCTCTCCACCAGCATGGCCGCCCATGCCATCGGCGACAGCGATTAATTCACCGGTCAGGAGAGCCGAATCTTCATTGCCATCGCGCACCAAACCAAGGTCGCTGCTCGCGATGGTCGAAAAGCGGAGGCTCATGTAATTAGCCTAATGGGGTGGTGGGCAAGTCAGATAGTCTTGGGCGGTGAGCACGAGTTCAGTATCGAGATATGCCTACTTGGGGCCTTCGGGGACATTTACCGAAGCGGCGCTGCGCGGCATTACAGATCCACAAGATCAGCTCACCCCGTTCGCGAACGTCACCGCGACGCTCGATGCGGTCCGCTCTGGCCAGTATCAGCACGGACTCGTCCCAATCGAGAATTCTGTCGAAGGCGTGGTCGCCCGTACTTTGGACGAACTAGCAAATGGTGAGCCACTGGTCATCACCGCCGAGACGACTTTGCCGGTCAGCTTCGCGCTCATGGTTCTGCCCGAGCGCGCTAACCAGCCGATTACCCGAATTGCCACCCATCCACATGCCGAATCACAATGTCGAGCATTTATCGCCCGCGAACTGCCAGGCGCAGAAGTCATCACCACACCATCAACCGCTGCCGCTGCAGAAGGGCTCAAAGATGGAAATTGGGATGCCGCCATCGCTTCGCTCGCAGCAGCTGAAAAATATGGACTTCATGTTGTGGCTTCCGATATCGGGGATAACCCCGGCGCGGTCACTCGGTTTGTTCTCGTCGAACGGCCGGGTGAACTTCCTACCGCCACCGGTTTTGATCGCACGTCGCTCGTCGCCTACATCGGCATGGATCACGCTGGCGCACTGCTGGAGATTTTGACCGAATTCGCTAAGAATGACGTCAACTTAAGTTTCATTCAAAGCCGCCCAACTGGCCGCGAGTTAGGGCATTATCACTTCATCATTGATGTCGAAGGACACCTCAGTGATCAGGCGGTTGCACAATCCATCGAAGGCTTGCGTTCGATCTGTGAAGATATTCGTATTCTCGGCTCATACCCACGTAAAGGTAAGGTGAAGTTGTGATTGACCTCAAGGTACTTCGAGAAGATCCAGAGCGCGTACGCCTCTCTCAAAAAGTTCGCGGTGAGAACCCTGAGCTCGTTGATCAACTCTTGCAGGCAGATACCGCTCGTCGTGAAGCGATCACCGCCTTTGAAGCTTTGCGTGCAGAACAAAACCTGCTCTCGAAATCGGTTGGTGCAGCAAAAGGTGACGAGAAAGCTGCGATCCTTGAAAGCGCAAAGGAACTTTCGGCCCGCGTGAAAGTTGCAGATAGCGCTCGCGCAGAAGCAGAAGCTGCAGCAGATGCACTCCTCCTTCAAATTCATAATCTTATTGATCCAGATGCGCCAGTTGGCGGCGAAGAAGATTTCGTCATCCTTGAACATGTTGGCACTCCTCGTGATTTTGCTGCCGAAGGATTCGAGGCAAAAGATCACGTTGAGATCGGAAAGATCCTTAAGGCGATCGATACAGAACGCGGTGCAAAGGTCTCTGGCTCTCGCTTCTACTATCTCACCGGTCCTGGCGCGCTCCTCGAGTTTGCGCTCGTTAACTATGCGATTGCTTCGGCAACAAAAGCCGGATTCACACCTGTCATTCCACCGGTA
>CAIZGZ010000206.1 GCA_903932695.1 uncultured Actinomycetes bacterium
CAGCGCTCTCAATAAAAAAGACCCTCAGTTCTCTGAGGGTCTTTTTTATTTTAACAACTACTTCTTAACGCTCAACCTTTCCAGCGATGAACTCTTCAACACGTAGGTGTGCAAGTTCATCTGTGTACTGGATTGGAGGTGACTTCATAAAGTAGCTTGAAGGTGAGAGCAATGGTCCACCGATTTTGCGATCGAGTGCGATCTTTGCACAACGAAGTGCATCGATGATCACACCTGCAGAGTTTGGTGAATCCCATACTTCGAGCTTGTATTCAAGGTTCAGTGGAACGTCACCGAAGGCGCGGCCTTCAAGGCGAACGTAGGCCCACTTACGATCATCGAGCCATGGAATGTAATCAGAAGGTCCAATGTGAACGTTCTTTGCACCCATATCGTGATCAAGTTGTGAGGTTACTGATTGAGTCTTTGAAATCTTCTTAGACTCGAGGCGGTCGCGCTCCAACATGTTCTTGAAGTCCATGTTTCCACCAACGTTGAGCTGGTAGGTGCGATCTAGGTGAACGCCACGATCTTGGAACAACTTAGCCATGATGCGGTGAGTGATTGTTGCACCAACCTGTGACTTGATGTCATCGCCAACGATAGGAATTCCGGCCTTGGTGAACTTATCTGCCCAGACTGGATCCGACGCGATAAAGACTGGCAATGCGTTGACGAAAGCCACCCCGGCATCGATTGCACACTGCGCGTAGTACTTAGCAGCATCCTCTGAACCCACTGGGAGGTAGCAGATCAATACATCGACCTTGCGCTCCTTGAGAGTTGCGACGATATCGACTGGCGTTGCATCTGATTCAACGATTGTCTCGCGGTAGTAACGACCGAGTCCATCGTATGTGTGACCGCGCTCTACTGTGACGCCAGTCTTAGCAACGTTTGCAAACTTGATGGTGTTATTTTCGCTAGCCCACATCGCATCTGCAAGATCAAGGCCGACCTTCTTAGCGTCGACATCGAATGCAGCAACGAAATTCACGTCGCGAACATGGTAACCACCTAGAACAGCGTGCATGAGACCTGGGATCTCTACATCTTCTGCTGCGTCCTTGTAGTAGGTCACTCCTTGGATGAGCGAGTTGGCGCAGTTACCTACACCGATAATCGCTACGCGGATTTCTTTACTCATGATGACTTCCTTTCGGTATTGATCATTTCTTCCAGCCATGCGATCTCTCGTTGAGCTGAGTCCAATGAGTGACGACGCCACTCAACTAAATACTTATCGATTCCTTCTAATCCAGATGAGTCAGCTGCGACCTTCTCCAGATCGGTACGAAGGATGGTTGCCTTCTCTGCCAATTTACGGTGGCGTCCTTCAAGAATGGCAAGACGCTTATCCGCTGGGGTCGGACCGAAGAAAGCGAAGCGAACTTCAAAGCTCTCATCTTCCCAACTGTCAGGTCCGCTTGATGCAGAGATCGCCTCAAACCGGCTCTGACCCTTGGTGGTAATTGCATAGACGATCCGAGAGCGACGTCCGGTTCCTTCCGCAACATTCTCTTGAATCAATCCAGCATCCAGCATGCGATGAAGCTGCGGATAGAGGACTGAGAATGAGAGCGCGCGAAACGGGCCATAGATTGAGATCATGCGTTTACGGAGTTCGTAGCCGTGGAGTGGACCCTGGCTGAGTAGCCCTAACAGGGCGAACTCAAGGGATTCACTACGCGAGCGCATTGATCTCTCCACTTCTTGTAGATCGTATGATTTCCGAGTTTTTCGGCTGCCAGTCCTCTAGGGGCTAGGTCGGGCAGTATCGCTTCGTTACTATCGATTCGATATAACGTGGTGAAACCTATCGAATCGATATAGCTCTGTCCAGCCTCAACACGCCGTTAGTCTCAACACGCCGTTAGCCTCCCCCTCTTCATAGCCCGGGTCTGGGCTCACGTCATAAGGTTGGGCCATGGTTATCGTGGTTCCAGGGCGGATCTGGGAGTACATCGTCGCTGGCCTGGCGATCATTCTGGCTCCGGGCCCCAGCGTGCTCTTCACGATCGCCCGAGCCATCGCTTTTGGGCGTGCAACCGCCCTTGCAACCGTCTTGGGCAACAGTTTGGGCATGTTTACCGTCTCGGTCGCGGTCGCTCTCGGTCTTGGCCCTATCTTCCAACACCACCACCTCATCTACATCTCTATGCAGTGGCTAGGAGCGCTCTACCTCGTCTATCTGGGCATTGAGGCGATTACCCATAGTCGGGCCCATGCCACAGCGATGACCGACCTCAAAGAGGATAAGCCGAGCTTCTGGCAGGCCGTTCGCCAGGGTTACACCGTGGGCGTCCTCAACCCCAAGGGAATCATCTTCTTCGCTGCGATCCTCCCCGAATTTGCCGATAGCGCCAAAGGCCATCTCACCGCCCAACTCGTGTTGATGGGCTTCATCTTCGTCTTTCTCGGTTTCTTCTGCGACGGCGCCTGGGGCGCGCTAGCCGGCACGTTGCGACAATGGCTGGCCGCAAATCCCGCTCGCTTAGTGATGTTGCGGCGCATCGGTGGCGCCGTGATGATCCTTCTAGGCCTAATCACCTTTACAAACTCGCTCCTGCATTAGCATCACCCCCATGGGAGAACCTCGCGCAGCTATTAGTCCAAGTCACCTCACCTACGCCTGGGGAGATTGTCACCGCTGTCTCTGGTTGCAGTACAACCACCAAGTTCAGGCTCCCGTGACTATGCCACTGATCGGTGACCTCGCCGATATGCAGGAGAAGTACTTCATCGGAGCGAAGACCGCAGATATGCATCCTGCCCTTCCCGAAGGCCGCGTCCATAGCCATGGCGGCTGGGTCGCCTCCGAGAACATCATCGTGGATGGCAAGGACTCCGGGCTCTTTATTCGAGGAAAGTACGACCTACTTCTCGAGTTCACCGACGGAACCTTTGGCATCGTCGATTGCAAGCTTCAAAAGAATGATTATGACAAGAGTTCGTTCTACGCACCTCAACTCGAGGCGTACGCCTTTGCGCTCGAGAATCCCGCAAAG
>CAIZGZ010000207.1 GCA_903932695.1 uncultured Actinomycetes bacterium
AGTAAAGGAAGTTGCCAAGAAGACAGATGATGTCGCTGGCGATGGAACCACAACCGCAACAGTTTTGGCACAGGCAATGGTGCGCGAGGGACTTCGCAACGTTGCAGCTGGCGCAAATCCAATGGCGCTCAAGCGCGGTATCGAGAAAGCTGTCGAAGCTATCTCTGCCCAGCTTCAAGCCAACGCAAAGACGGTCGATACCAAAGAGCAGATCGCTGCAACAGCTTCGATCTCTGCCGCAGATACCACTATCGGCGAGATGATCGCTGAAGCAATGGACAAGGTTGGCAAAGAGGGCGTCATCACCGTCGAAGAGAGCAATACATTCGGTCTCGAGTTAGAGCTCACCGAAGGTATGCGCTTTGATAAGGGTTACATCTCACCTTATTTCACAACCGATTCAGATCGTATGGAAGCTGTACTTGAAGATCCCTATCTCTTGATCACCAGCTCAAAGATCACAAATATCAAGGACCTTCTTCCTATCCTTGAAAAGGTGATGCAATCAGGTAAGCCGCTTCTCATCTTGGCTGAAGACGTTGAGGGTGAAGCGCTTGCAACACTCGTAGTCAACAAGATTCGTGGCACTTTCCGCTCAGTTGCAGTAAAGGCTCCAGGCTTTGGTGATCGTCGCAAGGCGATGTTGCAAGATATTGCAATCTTGACCGGCGCAACCGTGATCGCAGAAGAGGTTGGCCTTAAGCTCGAAGCAGCAACCATGGATCTCCTAGGTCGCGCTCGCAAGGTTGTTGTTGGAAAAGAAGAGACAACAATCGTTGAAGGCGCCGGAGATGCTGATCAGATCAAGGGTCGCGTCAATCAGATTCGTGGCGAGATCGAGAAGAGCGACTCTGATTACGATCGCGAGAAGCTGCAAGAGCGTCTAGCAAAGCTTGCTGGTGGCGTTGCAGTCATCAAGGCAGGCGCAGCTACCGAAGTTGAATTGAAGGAGCGCAAGCACCGCATCGAAGATGCAGTACGTAACGCTAAGGCAGCAGTAGAAGAAGGCATCGTCGCCGGTGGTGGCGTTGCACTCTTGCAAGCTGGAAAGGCTGCACTTGCTGGCCTCACCCTCTCTGGTGATGAAGCGACAGGTGTTCGTATCGTTGAATTCGCGATCGAGGCGCCACTCAAGCAGATCGCTATCAACGCCGGCCTAGAAGGCGGAGTCGTTGTTGAGAAAGTTCGTAACTTGGAATCAGGTTTTGGACTCAATGCTGCATCAGGTGAGTACGTTGACATGATCAAGAGCGGAATCATCGATCCCGCCAAGGTCACACGTTCTGCCCTTCAAAATGCCGCATCGATTGCAGCGCTCTTCCTGACAACCGAGGCGGTCATCACCGATAAGCCAGATCCAAAGGCAATCGCCACACCAAACCCTGGTGGGGATATGGATTTCTAAGCTTCACGCGTAAAGATCTCCCAAAAAAGCCCTCGATTTCATCGGGGGCTTTTTTGCGCCTACCATTAGCCCTATGACGATCACCGATCCAACATCCACTGCGGATGTATTCCACGCACTCGAGCTAGCTCGTGCTGCCGCGATCGAGGACTCTCACGATCCAGCCTTCGTTGGCGCATTGGTCTCGATCGACCTCGATGGTTCGGCCGATGACCAGAGCGATGCCCGGATCGCCACCTATCTCTTCGAATCATCCCTACCCGGCTACCACGGGTGGCGTTGGGCAGTCACTGTTGCGAAGGTCGATGAAGCAGCAAACCCTACGATCTGTGATGTCGTGCTCTTGCCTGGAGTGGAATCACTCGTTGCGCCAGAGTGGATTCCTTATAAGGATCGCATCTTGCCGGGCGATGTGGGGGTCGGCGATATCGTCCCTACCTCGAGCGATGACCCACGACTTGTTCCTGGCTTTGCATCTCTTCCAGGCGATGAGGATCTCGACACTCTCGACCTTTCAGAACTGGTCGAACTCGGTCTAGGTCGCGCACGTGTACTTTCTATCGAAGGCCGTGATGCTGCGGCTAAGCGTTGGTACGACGGAGATCGTGGACCTAATACG
>CAIZGZ010000208.1 GCA_903932695.1 uncultured Actinomycetes bacterium
ACCTTTACTGCCACGACCGCGAATAGCTGGTTCTCGGTAGCCGATGCACACGGAACGATCCTCTGGCATGGCACCTTGTACAAGGGAAGCTCACAATCTTTCAATGATTCTTCGCTCATCGATGTCACAATCGGCAACGCCGGGGCTGTTGATGTCACGATTAATGGCAAGGATGCCGGTTTATCAGGCACAATTGGCCAAGTCGTGCACGTTCAATATGGACCCGGAGCTAAGCCATAAATCTTCCAAATTTTCTCACCGTACTTCGCATCTTGGCTCTGCCATTGTGCGCTTATGCGCTCTTTAAAAATGGTGGCGATGATTCGACGTGGCGCGTCATTGCATGGTGTGGCTTCTTTCTGGTTGGGCTGACTGATCTCTTCGATGGCAGAATCGCGCGATCGCGTAATCAGATCACGAGCTTTGGTACCTTCTTAGATCCGGTCGCCGATAAGGCCGCGATCGGTACCGCGATGATCGGACTCTCAATCCAAGGAAAACTCTGGTGGTGGGTCACGGTAGTGATCTTGTTCCGAGAGATCGCCGTCACCGTGCTACGGCTAGCCGTCATTCGTGGCGGAGTAATTCCGGCGAGCAAGGGCGGCAAGCTCAAGACCATGTGCCAAGGCTTTGGTATCGGTTTTTATATCCTGCCCCTAACTGTCTGGGCGCCGTGGCTGCGTTGGCCGCGCGATGCCTTCATGGCCTTTACGATTGCAATAACTCTCACTACCGGTATTGATTATTTTAAGAAGGCGCTTCGCTCATGACAGAGGAGCTCCTGGCCGCCGCGCTAGTTCGAAAGCTCAAGCGTCGGGGTTTGACCGTCGCAACCGCTGAGTCGATTACCGGTGGCGGGTTAGCCGAGGCGATCACAGCGATCTCTGGCGCATCTGCGGTGTATCTCGGCGGTCACATCGTCTATAGCGATCAGACCAAGGTGAAGTTGCTCGCCGTACCTAAGCGCGTGCTCAATAAAGAGAGCGCAGTCTCTGAGCCGGTTGCCAGACAGATGGCCGAAGAGGTTCGCCGCACCTTTGCCGCTGACTACGGAATCGCTACCACCGGTGTAGCTGGACCAGGTAGGGCTTATGGCCAGAAAGCCGGCACCGTCTGGATCGCTGTCGCGAGCAAGCGAGAGACCGTTGCCATCTGCCTTGATCTACGCGGAACACGCAGCGAAGTGCGCCACGCGACAATTGAGAGCGCGATCGCCAGCTTTGAGCGTATTCTTACCCCGTGATTCTGCTTCGTACCCACATCGGTCAAACATTGCGCGCTGCTCGCGTTGCCCAAGGCCGTACCCTTCGCGATGTCGCAAAGAGCGCTCGCGTCTCACTGGGCTATCTCTCAGAAGTAGAACGCGGTCAGAAAGAAGCATCATCGGAGCTCCTCAATGCAATCTGTGTTGCACTTGAGATCTCGCTCGGAGAAGTTCTCTCAGGCGTTGCATCACAAGTCGCATCACTTGAAGCTCCACAACTCACTGTGGTTGAAGACGCCGCTTAATTCGCGCTCCCTCTATGGCGACTAATCAAAAGTCTCGCTCTGCAATTCTTCACGGCGCAAAACTTGTTATCGCCGATGTCGGTACTTACCAAGCGAATATGATCGATATTGCCGCAAAGGCAGAGGTGTCCCGCGCAACGGTCTATAACCATTTCAGCGATAAGTCGGAGATGTTTCTCTCGCTGCTGGAGTCAGAGATTGTGCGCCTTATCAATATGGCGCAGCAGGCACCAACACCAGCCGATGGCCTCTATGAATTATCGTGCGCGATCTCCACCGATCTTGCTCTTGCTCAAATCAGGCAGAGCGATCCGGCCGATCTCACTCGTTTGGTGAGTAAGAATGAGCACCCGCTCTGGCGCCTCTTTTCGGGTGAATTAGCAAAACTCTTTGGAACACACTCGGCTCTCGTAGAGCAGTGGCTTATCGGTCAGATCGGCACCCCACTCTCGCAAGCCGAGAGCAGAGCGCAAGCCGATCGGTTTGTGCTCGCGCTCTAACGCAGGAGTGGATTAGTGCTTGATGGTGAAGCGCTTAAGTGCCTTAGGTGCCCACCAATTAAGGTCGCCGAACAAACGCATCAAAGCTGGAACCAAGAGCGCACGAACGATCGTCGCATCCACGAGCACCGCAAATGCAACGCCTAAGCCAAGAATCTTGATACTCGTGACACCACTTGTAATAAAGGCGGCGAAGACAACTGCGAGGAGAAGCGCAGCTGCGGTGATGATGCGGGCCGAGCGCTGTAAACCAGTAGCTACCGATTCGATATTGCTATGACCGTTGTCATGCTCTTCTTTGATGCGTGAGAGCAGGAAGACCTCGTAGTCCATGGAGAGCGCAAAGGTTACGACTGCTGTCAGAATCACCATTCCGGTATCGAGTGAACCCACGTTGGTGAACTTTCCGACCAACCATGTCATGTGACCATCGATAAAGATCCAGGTAACAAGACCTAAGCTGGCAGAGAGCGAGACAACATTGAGGAGAACCGCTTTGATCGGCAAGATGATCGATCCGGTAAAGAGGAATAGCAGAATTAAGACGCTGAGCGCGATCCAGCCAAATGCCAGCGGCAGAGTCTTTGCAATTCCTTCTTGGGTATCGGTGTAGTCAGCAGCAGCTCCACCGACCAGGGTCCCAGCTGGCGCCTTAACTGCTCGGATGGCAGTGATCATGCTCTGGGCTGCGTTCGTGCGAGCACCAACTTTGTCGTAGAGATCAACGTTGAGATAGTCGTTAGCCGTACTCTCTTTTCCGATACCAACAACGTTAGGAACTTTCGCAACAGCCGCAAGGTAGCCTGGAATTACTGCTGCATTTGCGGTTGCATGGGGAATGATGAGATGAATCGGACTTGCCTCTTGGCTTCCGAAACGAGCAAGGCCTTGCGCATCTGCGATAGCTGCAGGGTTTGTTGCAGGAAGCGCTCGGCTATCTACTTGCGAGAAGGCGATATCTTTGAGCGGCGCAGCGAAGACACCTAGTACGACCAGACAGGCAAGCACAATTGCGACCGGGCGCTTCATCACAAAGCGAGCAGTAGCCGCCCAGCGTCCATCTGATTTTGGAGTGATCGCGCTCTTGCGTACGACGAGTGAGTCGATTCGAGTTCCTAAGATGGCGAGCATCGCGGGAAGTGGAATAAGGGCGCCGAGTACCGCCATCGCCACGACAGCAACGCCGGCGTAGCCAAATGAGCGCAGGAACATCAGCGGGAAGAAGAGCAGAGATGCCAACGTGACAAAGACGGTGATTCCGGAGAAGAAGACGGTCCGACCAGCAGTTGCTACGGTTTGAACGATTGACTCTTCTACCGAATTGCCAGCGTGCAGCTCTTCTCGAAATCGATTCACGATGAGGAGTGAATAGTCGATACCCAATCCCAGACCCATACCGGTGGTGAGGTTGAGCGCGAAGATGCTCACACCGGTAAACAAGCTAATGATGTAGAGGATAAAGAAGGTACCCAATATCGCGCTGACGCCAACAACGAGCGGCATAGCGGATGAGATCAAGCCACCAAAGATAAGGAGGAGAAATAAGAATGTCAGGGGAATGGAGATCGCCTCCGCCACCCCAAGATCCTTCTTAATCTTTGTGCTGATCGCGTTATAGATTGTGGATCCGCCGCCAACGTAGATGCGAAGTGACTTATAGGTTCCGTCGTAGCTCTTCTG
>CAIZGZ010000209.1 GCA_903932695.1 uncultured Actinomycetes bacterium
GCCATGCCACCTGCAACCGGAATCTCTTTCTTAATATGAATCTCGAGATCGGAATCAAGATCATGTCTATCAATCATGAGTTGTGCCGCGCGGTAGGCGAGATTGCTGGAATCTACGGGCACACCTTTTGTCGTACTTCCTGAAAGTGAGAGCGTGATGCCAGTACCAGGCTCTGCAAACTTAACCGTGATGTCGTCGTAGAGCGCTAGCGCTTGAAAGACGGTGGTGACTTCGTGAAAGCCATCTGGCTGCAACGGTCCCACCGACAATTGGAGGTTGACCTTTGCGGGTACTCGTACAACTACACCGTTGCGCTTCATGAAACTAGAGTATTAGCAATTTGCATAAATTCGCTCAGTACGAGCACTTCACCTCGAGCGGTTGGATCGATCCCTGCAGCTGCGATGCACTCTTCCGCCTTGCGCCCGTGCGCCGAGAAGAGTTCGCTCAAGGCACTTCGCAGCATCTTGCGCCGTTGCGCAAAAGCGGCGTCGATTACCTCAAAAACCCGCAACCTGGTTGCCTCATCGCCCGCAGGTGCGTGGCGAACGAACTTCACAAGTGAAGAGTCGACGTTGGGGACCGGCCAGAAGATCGAACGTCCGACTGCGCCAGCTGCACTCATATCCGCCCACCAGGTAGCTTTCACAGATGGCGAGCCATAATTCTTACTTCCGGGCTTAGCGACCAATCGGTCGGCAACTTCGCTCTGCACCATAACTACGCCAGAGCGCAGCGTTGGAAATTTCTCAAGAAAGTGCAGTAAGACCGGGACCGAAATGTTGTAAGGCAGATTGGCGACCAAGACAGTTGGATCTACCGGTAGTGATTGTGTCGTCATAGCGTCTTCGTTGATTACGAGTAATTGAGCGGGATTAAAGCCATTGGCCGCGACAGTGTTTGGTAACTCTGCTGCCAATCTGGAATCAATCTCTACTGCAACGACTTGTTGGGCAATCTCGAGCATCGCCAGGGTCAATGAACCAAGACCTGGACCGATTTCAAGGGTCGTATCTGTCGCACCCACATCAGCAATCTTGACGATTCGTCTGCAGGTATTGGCATCAACGACAAAGTTCTGGCCGAGTTTTTTTGTCGGTGTCACACCGATGCGAGCGGCGATCTCACGAATCTGGGCCGCCCCAAGGAGTTGTGACATTAATCAAAACTTCCGAAGCAGCGCAACGCATTTGTGGTGAGTTGGTCGGTCAGCTCATCCACGTTCTCACCGCGCACATCAGCGATAAATCGGATGATGTTGGGAATCTGGGCGGGTGTGTTGAGCGATCCGCGATGTGGTGCCGGCGCCAAGAAGGGCGAATCTGTCTCTACAAGAAGTTGTTCTGCTGGCACGAGTGCGACGGCTTCGCGAAGTGCTGGCGCGTTCTTAAAGGTCACGGTTCCGGAAAAGGAGAGGATGTAACCTGCTGCAACGCACTCTTTAGCCATCTCGGCATCACCGGAATAACAGTGAAAAATAGTGGTTTGCGGCGCTCCAACTTCCAAGAGCGTATCTAAGACTTCGCGATGGGCATCGCGATCATGGATCACCAACGCCTTGTTCACCGATTTAGCCAGAGCGATATGGCGTTTAAAGGAGTAGAGCTGTTTATCTCGTAAATCTGGTTCGGTGCGAAAGAAATCTAAACCGGTCTCACCAATTGCACGGACTCGAGGATGGGTAGCGAGAGCTTCGATAATCGCTAATTCGGCCTCAAGATCGGCTACTACGGGAGCTTCATTAGGGTGAAGCGCCACGGCGGCAAGTACTCGTCCCGGAAAACTCTCGGCACACTTCACGCCCCATGCAGATTGTTGCGCTGAGTACCCCACCTGCACCACACGATCAATACCAACGCTCTTTGCCTGATCTAATAGCGCTAAGACTTCTGGTGCATCCGGTTCGGACATCGTAATAAGTTCCATATGCGCATGGACATCGATGCTTGGTCGATTGAGAGGTTCTGGCAATGGCGCTTGGACTCGCTCCTCTTTGAGTCCATGTCGACTCACGGTCTCCGGTGAGATCGACATTTAGGCAGGCTTCTCTTCCAAACGAGGGAAGAGGACCGCCCCTTTAGTCACACGAGATCCAGTCGGAAGTTGACCCCAGTTCGCCACATCGGCAATCTTCTGTCCTTTGATATCACCAAGAGTTTCGTCTGCTCCGAGTGACTCCCACAGAATTTGAGTAGTTGTTGGCATCACTGGGTGGAGCAGAACCGCAAGAGCGCGAACCGCTTCGGCGGTGTTGTAGAGCACCTTTTCGAGTTCAATCTGATTGGCTGGGTCTTTCGCCATCGCCCAAGGTTCTTTCTCGGTGACATAACCATTGACGCGCTTACAGAAATCCATGATTGCGCCGATTCCACCTTGGAAATCCAAAGCACACATCGCCACATCCGCCCGCTCGACCGAAGTCGCAAGAAGTGTTGCAAGCTCTTCGTCACGCGCGACTGCAGGAATAGCGCCATCGCAGTACTTCTCGATCATCGCGATGATGCGAGATGCGAGGTTTCCAAAATCGTTAGCCAACTCGGAGGTATAGCGAGCTCCCATATCTTCCCAAGAGAAAGAGCCATCGCTACCAAATGGAATAGCGCGCAGGAAGTAATAACGGAAGGCATCGACGCCAAAGTGATCGGTAATTGTCTCTGGCGCAATTCCCGTGAGCTTTGATTTGCTCATCTTCTCGCCGCCGACGAGCAACCAGCCGTGTGCAAAGACCTTGCCTGGAACAGGTAGACCTGCCGCCATCAACATCGCCGGCCAGATCACCGCGTGGAAGCGCAAAATATCTTTGCCAACGAGATGAACATCTGCTGGCCAGGTTGCTGCAAATTTCTTACCGCCTGCTGAATCAGCTTCATCGCCAAGTCCAACTGCGGTCGCGTAATTGAGGAGCGCATCGAACCAGACGTAGATTACCTGCTCGGTATCCCATGGGACTGGAATTCCCCAGTCAAAAGATGAGCGAGAGATCGAGAGGTCACGCACGCCACTTTCTAGGAATGCAACTACCTCATTGCGGGCACTCTCTGGCTGACAAGCTTCGGGGTTCTTCTTGTAGTGCTCGAGCAGTGCTGGTACAAATTCAGAGAGTTTGAAGAACCAGTTATCTTCAGAGAGCATCGCGCATGGCTTGCCATGGACCTTGCAATTTCCGTCTTCGAGATCGCCCGGCAATTTGAACTCTTCGCAACCCACGCAATAAGGGCCCTCAAACTTACCGGCGTAGATAAAGCCAGCATCTTTGAGTTGTTGCATGAAGCGTTGGACCCGCTCCATATGTCGAGGTTCGGTGGTGCGGATGAAGTCATCGTTAGCGATATTCAGCGCTTTCCAGACCGGCTTCCACTTCTGCTCTACGAGGTTGTCACACCAGGCTTGTGGCGTTGAATTATTGGCGGTCGCGGTGTTGAGGACTTTCTCGCCGTGTTCGTCAGTGCCGGTGAGGAACCAGACCTGTTCTCCGCGCTGACGATGCCAACGAGTCAGGACATCGCCGGCTACCGTTGTGTATGCATGGCCAATATGAGGCGCATCATTCACATAGTAAATCGGCGTCGTTACATAGAAAGTCTCAGCGCTCATTCCCAAATCCTATCTATTCTTGCCGATTCTTCAGGGCAACGACTGCGTCAAAGACCTGTCGCTTCGGCAGATCAAGCTCCTTCGCGATCTCAGCAATCGCATCCTTGCGACTCTGTCCGGCGCGTTCGCGCACCGCGACTAACTCAACCAGGTCTGCATCGCTATAGCTTTGGGTAGAACGATCAAAGCCACCAACGACCAAGGTAATTTCGCCGAGAATTTCTCGACCATCACACCATGCCAAAAGTTCGGTCAACGATCCTCGGACCGTCTCTTCGTAGGTCTTAGTCATCTCGCGACAGATCGCAGCCGGACGATCCCCGCCGAAGATCTCCACCGCGTCGGCCAGTGAGCCCTGAAGTCGATGTGGCGCTTCGAAGAAGATCATGGTTCGAGATTGCGCCGAAAGCTCTTGGAAGCAAGCCTTACGTGCGCCCCCGGTACGAGGTGGAAAGCCCTCAAAGCAGAAGCGATCACTCGGTAGGCCAGAGAGCAAGAGAGCGGTTGTGACAGCGCTTGGTCCTGGAAGCACCGATATCGCAATCTGATGTTCGAGCGCTGCGCGGATCAGACGGTAGCCCGGGTCGCTGACACCCGGTGCACCTGCATCTGTAATTACCAAGAGATCTTCGCCAGAGAGAAGAATCTCGGTCAGGGCATCGAGGCGAGCGATCTCGTTTCCTTCAAAGTACGAAATGACTTTCGCGGTGTAGGTAACCCCCAAGTCGTGGGCCAAGCGAGAGAGTTTTCGTGAATCCTCAGCGGCGATGAATTTCACGGATTCAAGAGCGGATTTCAAGCGCGTAGTGGCATCTCCCGGATTTCCGAGCGGAGCACAGGCCAAGATCAACACCGGAGTATTCTCGCAGGCTTTACGCTTTCTCCATGACCACAGCGCTGCGAGAGCGAGCCACCGTTCTGACACTGGCGCTCACCGCAC
>CAIZGZ010000210.1 GCA_903932695.1 uncultured Actinomycetes bacterium
GAGCCACAAACTCTTCGAGCATCGCTTGCGTCCCACTTGCACCTGAACGAGTCACACCCGCATCCATAAAGGAGAGGAGCATATCTAAGCTCTTTACTCCACCTGCGCTCTTCACATGCACCTTAGGTGAGACGCTGGCTCGCATCAGTTGCACATCTTCGAGCACTGCACCAGTAGGTGCAAAGCCGGTGGAAGTCTTTACATAGTGACCGCCTGCTGCCTCAACCAGCTGGCATGCTTTTACGATCTCTTCCTTTGTGAGGTAGGCGTTTTCGAGGATTACTTTGACATGGTGTGGCGCGGCTGCAGCAACGACTGCCGCAATCTCATCCTGAACTTCCTGATAGAGCCCAGATTTCATCCAGCCGATATTCATGACAACATCGATCTCTACCGCGCCATTAGCTACAGCATCCTTAGTTTCAAAGACTTTAGTGGCAGTCGTGCTCGATCCATGAGGGAAGCCGACCACGGTTCCAACCAGCACATCGCTACCAGCCAACTCCTGTGCGCAGAGTGCGACATCAGCTGGTTTGCAGCAGACGGAGGCGACATCAAACTTCCTCGCAACAGCACAGCCTTCGATCACTTCGGCACGGCTCATATCAGGGCGCAAGAGGGCATGATCGATGGTCTTGGCTACTTGGCGAAGCGTGTACTTGCTGGTCTCAGTCATGGCGGTCCTATTCAGCCGCAATCGCGGCATAGCGTGGCTTAACAATCTCTTCAATAATCTTGAGTCGTTCATCAAACGGGATAAATGCGCTCTTGAGAGCGTTGATCGTAACTCGCTGGAGATCGGTCAAAGTCCAACCGGCGGCATCGACGATATGCGCCATCTCTTCGGTCATCGATGTTCCACTCATCAAGCGATTATCGGTATTAATGGTTATTCTGAAACGAAGTTTTTCAAGCACGCCGATTGGATGGGTTGCATAATCTTTTGCTGCGCCAGTTTGAATATTCGATGTCGGGCAGAGTTCAAGCGGAATTCGTCGATCTCGCACATATGCGGCCAAAGCGCCAAGTTTCGGGGTAGGTCCGGTGAAATCGATATCCTCGACGATCCGTACACCATGACCGATGCGATCGGTGCCACAGATCTGGATCGCTTGCCAGATCGAAGCTGGACCAAACGCCTCACCAGCGTGAATCGTGAAGTGAGCGTTCTGTTCACGTAAGTAATCAAAGGCGCTGAGGTAATCCTTGGCCGGGAAACCATCTTCTGGACCTGCGATATCGAAGCCCACAACGTGGCGATCGCGATATTCGACCACCTTGTGCGCGACCTCATCGGCGAAATCATTTTGACGCAATGCGCAGAGAATTTGTTCGACCCGGATTGTTAACCCTTCGCGTGCTGCTTCTGCGACGCCTTGGTCAAAGCCTTCGGTCGTTGCCTCAATCACCTGATTTAAGGTGAGCCCTTGTTGAGTGAAGAGCTCGGGTGCGCCACGAACCTCTGCATACACGACGCCATCTCGTGCGAGATCAAGTGCCGCCTCGCGCGCGACTCGAATAATTGCCTCGCGCGTTTGCATTACGGCGATGGTGTGATCAAAGGTCTCTAGGTAGCGCACGAGTGATCCAGAGTTACAGGATTCTTCAAACCAGGTAGCAAGTGCAGCCGGATCGGTTGTTGGGAGTTTGGTGTAACCAATCTCCTTCGCGAGTTCGATGATGGTCGCTGGACGAAGCCCACCATCAAGGTGGTCATGGAGAACCGCCTTAGGAGCGCGCTTAATTTGATCGAGCGTTGGCTTGCTTTCGAAAGACATCAGGAGACCTATTCTCTGGGATAGCCCTTAACGGGAGATTCGTTCAATGATTAACGGTAACCGCTCTACTTTCTCGCCGGTCGACGAGATTTTGACTGCTCCGTCGAGGGCTTGGATAGCTCTGGCAAATCTAGCTGGTTCATCTGTATGCAGAGTGAACAATGGGTCACCAGCTCGGATCATCTCACCTGGCTTTGCGTGAATCTCAATTCCCGCACCGGCCTGAACGCTCTCACCAAGTCGCTCGCGACCAGCACCTAAGCGCCAGGCCGAGATTCCAACATCAAGCGCGTTCATCTCGGTAATCTCACCTGAAGTTGTAGCCGTAATAACCTGCTTCTCCTTAGCCACGGGCAGCGCCGCATCGGGATCTCCGCCCTGCGCCTTAATCATGCTGCGCCAGGCATCCATAGCTGCGCCATTTTTCAGTGCATCGGCCGGATCATGAAGTGGTGTGATGCCGGCAGCATCTAACATCTCTCGCGCCAAGATCACGGTGAGTTCTACGACATCTGCTGGACCACCACCGGCTAAGACTTCAACCGATTCGCGAACTTCAAGCGCGTTTCCAGCGGTGAGTCCGAGTGGGACATCCATAGCGGTAACAAGAGCGCGAGTGGTTACTCCCGCACGGGTGCCAAGTTCCACCATTACTTCGGCCAACTCGCGAGCCTTAGCTGGATCACTCATAAATGCGCCATTTCCGGTCTTTACATCCAAAATCAGCGCCCGAGTTCCTTCGGCGATCTTCTTGCTCATGATGCTCGACGCGATCAACGGAATCGCTTCGACAGTCGAAGTCACATCTCGTAGCGCATATAACTTCTTATCGGCGGGAGCTAGCCCGGCACCAGCAGCGCAAATGACTGCGCCACAATCTTGTATGACTTTGAGCATCTCTTGGTTGGAGAGAGATGCACGCCAACCCGGAATTGATTCCAATTTATCGAGCGTTCCTCCCGTATGACCTAGGCCACGACCGGAGAGCTGGGGGACTGCGCCACCACATGCTGCGACGAGCGGGGCGAGTGGAAGCGTGATCTTGTCGCCAACTCCGCCCGTTGAATGTTTATCTACAGTCGGACGAGTGAGCATCGACCAATCCATGCGCTCACCGCTTTTAATCATCGCATCTGTCCATCGCGAAATTTCGCGCATATTCATTCCGTTAAGCAAGATCGCCATCAAGAGTGCCGACATCTGCTCATCTGCTACTACGCCGCGTGTGTAAGCATCGATCACCCAGTCGATCTGCGGATCGCTCAACTCGTACTTGTCACGCTTTGCGGCAATGATCTCAACCGCGGCAAATGCCTCACTCATGGGCGAGGTGGCCAGGGCCAAAAGCCCAAGGAAGAAGGTCGGACATGGGTACAACTCCATCTGTAGTCATCACGAGTAACTCATTGCCACCGTGTTCAAAGAGCAACTGACGGCAGCGGCCACATGGCGCGAGGTACGCACCAGCACCATCCACGCACGCGAAGGCGATCAACCGTCCGCCACCTGAGGCGAAGAGTTCTGAGATCAAACCGCATTCTGCGCAAAGCGTGAGGCCGTAGCTAGCGTTCTCTACGTTACAACCGGTGATGATACGACCATCGCTCACTAACGCAGCCACACCAACAGGAAATTTGGAGTAGGGCGCATAAGCCTTGGTCATTGCCTCGTTGGCACGTGTGGTGAGTAGTTGCCAATCAATCGCCGGCGTAGGTGCACTCACTTCGAACCACCGCGTTGGTACGGAGCTCCATCGGCGGCCGGAGCGCGGACTCGGCCAACAAAGCCACTCACGGCGATAATGGTGACGACATATGGCGCCATCAACATAAACTCACTTGGAATAGGAGTTCCGGTAATTGAGAGCACGCCTTGTAAGTTATCCGCAAAGCCAAAGAGAAGTGATGCGCCTACTGCGCCCCACGGACTCCAGCGACCAAAGATCATTGCGGCTAAGGCAATAAATCCTTGGCCGGCGGTCATCTCTTTGCCGAACGAACCAACTGCGCCAACGGTGAAGTAAGCGCCACCAAAGCCAGCGATCAATCCAGCGATGATGACATTCTTAAAGCGAAGTCGGTTGACGTTGATGCCAACGCTATCTGCCGCAGTGGGATGCTCGCCCACAGCGCGAGTACGTAGCCCCCACTTGGTCTTAAAGAGCGAGAGGTGAATAAAGATCACAGCTAAGTACATGATGTACACGATGATTGTTTGATCAAAGAAGATCGGGCCAAGGATAGGCAACTTCCAGAGAACCGGAATCTTGAGCGGCTGCAACGTTGGACCTGAGTTCCAGGTGCTTTGGTATGGGATCAACAACCGCTTGTATAAGAAGTCGGTGATGCCATAGACAAGTACGTTGAGAACAAAGCCCAAGATAATCTGATCGATCGAATATTTGATAGCAAAGAGTGCGAGCAAGAACGAGATCGTTGCGCCTGCTAGCGGTGCGATGAGCAGTCCCCAGGTGGTGCTGTGAGTCAAGCTAGCAAGTACGCCAGATGCGAATGCACCAGCGAGCAGCTCACCCTCGATAGCAATATTGACCACGCCTGATCGTTCACTCATGACGCCGGCCATCGATCCAAAGATCAGTGGGACAGAGAGCAGTAGCGCTCCTTGTAACAAACCGGTGAAGGGAATGAATTTGCCTGATGCCGCCCACGAAAGGAAGGCCATCAAGATGCCAACACTGGTCAGCGCGCTAGCAAGGCGAATCGTCTTGCCACGGCGAAATTGCGTGTAAGCCAAGAGCGCTCCTGCGATTGCGATCGCACTAAAGAGTTGTGATGCGCTCTTCGAGGCGATCGACCATTGATGGAAGAGCACCCACTCTTTATCCAAGATAAAGCCGTAGGTAACTTTCTGGTCGGTGCCTGGAATGATGCCAAAAGCGATCAAAGAGAGAAGCGATAGCACGCCCATGACATAGACGCCACGACGACGTCGACGTTCTGCGGCAGAGAGGCTCTTCATGATTGTCTTCTCCATTATCCGTTCCAACCCTTCGATACCAGACCCCCGGCAACCTTGAGGTTTTTAATTCGGAAGATCGATTTCACAACATCAGGAGCGGCGATAAAGAGAACCACAAGCGCCTGAATGATCAGAACGAGATCGATCGGGGTATTGGTCTTAGCCTGCATCGCTGCAGCACCAGCACCAAGCGCACCGAAAAGGAGCGAAGCAAAGACCGTACCAAGTGGCTTAGCTCGACCAAGAAGCGCAACCGTGATGGCATCGAAACCAAAGTTTCCGCCGACACCAGAGGTGAGTTGGAAATTATCGCCCAGCACGTGTACCGCTCCAGCTAGGCCAGCGAGTGCGCCAGCTACCGCCATGGCAGTCGTCATCACAAAGGGAACGGAGATGCCTGCAGTCTTAGCGGCGAAGGTATTTGCACCTGCTGCACGGAACTTGAAACCAAGCGTGCTGCGATTGAGTAACCACCAGACAAATACGGCTGCTGCTAGGGCAACCAGAATGCCGGCGTTCACGCGAAAGTTATGTCCGGCAAGCAACGGCAAGCGCGCCGAATTGGCAACTGGTGGAGCGATTGGATCGTTACGTCCAGGCATCAAAAATGCCGTGGTGCCAAGTAACCACTCGAGGAAGTAGAGCGCGATGTAGTTAAGCATGATTGTGACGATTACTTCGTGTGCGCCAGTTCGGGCTTTGAGAAGTCCGACCATTCCGCCGTAGAGACTTCCGAGCACCATTCCGGCAAGCGCCGCGAGTAGGAGGTGAATTCCAATAGGAAGGTGGAAGTGGAAACCAACGTATGAGGCACCGATTGCGCCAAAGATGAACTGCCCTTGCGCACCGATATTAAATAGTCCGGCGCGAAAGGCGAGTGCTACCGAAAGACCGGCCAAGATGAGGGGAGCAGCGCCAACTAGTGTTTCCGATAGCGGTCCAAGAGTGAGGTACCACTGATGCGGTTTAGCTAAGCCTGGGTCGAAGACCGAACCCTGAAAGAGCGCTAGATAGGCGTTGCCAGCGGAAGCGGCAGCGGCCTTA
>CAIZGZ010000211.1 GCA_903932695.1 uncultured Actinomycetes bacterium
CGGTGAAATTGGCTGTATTAAGCCCTAAAGCTAATCGAGGTACTACTGCTGGTTCGCCAGTAATCGTGACCACATTGGAGGTTTGGGAGACGGGGGTCACCGACATAGAAGGGTTTTGAAGTCGCCCACTAAACCAGCCACCTACTTCATGCGATAGCCGAACTTTTAACGCAACGACGGTATGGGGTGCGAAATCTTGAGCGACGCCGCAATCACCATTTTCCTCATAGACACAGGAAAAATTATCTGCCTCAATCATTTTATCTTCTGGCGCGACATTAGGATCAAGATTGAGCGATCGCTGGTGAAAGCTACCTGAAATTTGCGAATATGGCTCGACTCCCGCGTAGAAATCTCCCATGTGCAGTAGGCCGTTTTGCAAATACATATGAGCCACAACGGTGACCGCATAGGTACTTGTATTGCCACCATTTGTTAGACCGGGTGCGTTCCAGAGCGAGATTGTCGAGCTCCCTGGGTAGTTATACGTAGGGTCAGATGGAAATGTTGTGCCCGCAGTAGTACGAACAAATTGTGCAGAACTCAGTTTTGTGAAAGTCGTTCCCATGCTGAGCGAATCGATGCAATTTTCTTGAGCAGCGCTCTGGCATGGCGCAAAGACAGTCACCGCCGCAAAATTGGCAGGATTATTTGCTGGATCGCAGATCGGATCTTTGAGAGAAGTGCACCATTTCCAACGTCCGCGTGGCTGATCAACGCTTGTTACCGCAGGAGGTTGAATTGCGATGAACGAATAGTTCTGAATCGCGCCGTTTTCTACGACGTACTCCATGAGGTTATTACTCCCCAGCGGAAGTGCCAGCGGATCATATGCATCGGCATATGCCGTACTAGGCACCCACAAGAGGGCGCCTAGTAGCAGGGCGGTTGATATTTTTCGCATCAACGGAAGGTCTACGTCGGTTAGACGTTTGGACCGATGTGCTTGTATCCCTTAGGGCAGACTGGATTAGTCGCAGTAATCTTCTTCACCGTCTGTCCCATCACGCACGTTGCAGTGAGCTTTGGTGCTGGAAGTGAGGTTACCTTCTTGGCAGAAGGCTTGTAGCCAGGCTTGATCTTGATCTTCAAGGTTGGCTTGGAGTACGAGAATCCAGAGACATCGATAATGATGTTTCCATTCTTAGCCGAGATTTTGCTAATGGCTGCAGATGAGCCACCGGCCTCAGTAGAGACACTGACCGTAAGAGCGGTCGCTGCGTCAGCTGGGTTTGTTAGGCCCCACAAAGCTGCCGCATCTTGGTATGGAATCACTGCCTTATAGAAGCCAAGGTTGACTGTTGTTCCATCCGGAGCAAAGTGAGGCGCAGCTGCGGTCCAGCTAAAGGTCTTGGTCGATGGATCCCAGGTAGGTGATGTCAACGAGCAGACGCCGTTGGATCCCACATACATACGACCAGTGGTGCCATCGACACCAAATCCATTCGTATCATTCTGAGGGATGATGAGGGTCTGGAACTGACGGACATTCGCCTTTGCGATGCCAGCCTCACCGGTGCAATCCGTTGCCGCATCTTTTGCAAGTGGAACTGTGACCGGGCTACCTTCGACAGTGAGCTCCATATAACCGTTCTGTTGTTGAGTGTTCACGGTTGTGTCGACGCCGACCGCAACCGTGATTCCAGTCTGCAAATTATCGACTCGGACACCGACAGCGATTGTCACATTGGGATCGAGATTCACGGCGTAGCTGGTATTTCCAGGTTGAACCGCTTCGCCAACTTGGTTACTTGCATTCGTCAAGGTTGGATTCACATCGATGAAGAGATCATTGACAAATTCATTGGCTGCTTTGGCATCCACATATAAGCCGTCATAACCCAAGTTATTGAGACCGAGTTGATTCCACAATGGAGATGTCCAGCGTCCTGACATGGCACGTCCCATAGCCGCAGGAGGTTGAAGAGTCGTACAAGCGTTTGGATCTAATGGAGCTGGCGCGATCGCCGCAGGCTGAGGAGCGAGCGGATCACTCGCAGCGGCAGATGCACTTGGGCTTGGAGTTGGGGTTGGGCTGGCTGAAGCCCCCGACGTGGCAGGGCAGGCTGCGCTTGGCGCGGCTTGCGAAATTGGCGTCATTCCTGCTGTCGATGTGTCAGCCGGAGTTGTAGCGGTGACGGGCAGAACCGCACTTGAACCCGCAACATCCCAACCGTTGAGAAGGGAATTATTCGTGACCCAAGGCGGAGTTTGTAATGGCTCGAGAGTTGCGAATGTCTTTGTCTTTGGGTCGTACTTACTTCCCCACTTTGGCTCTTGGCCCTTTGTTGCAAGATCTTTGAGATCGACAAAAACTTCCTTGGTGTATTGCTTCACATTTGCAGCTGCCTGAGCAGCTGTGTTGTAGTTCCAGATGAACTGAACTTGTCCTTGGTCAATAACAGCAACAGCACCTTTGTAGCACTGATCCCATGGCTCTTGCCCACTATTTGTACCATCCGAAGTGTTATTGCATTGGGTGTTGTTGCTAAACCAGTCGGCTGATTCAGTGACATCAAACGGGGTCTTTGAGTTGGTCGAATCGTAATTCGCTCCCTGTTGAGGGTAGTTGGTCGTATCGATGTACTTTGAGATATCGAGAAACTTAGCCGTTCCATCTGTCAGAACAGCGCGCATATTTTGATCAGTCCACCAACCATTACCGGTGACGACATTGTTTACGATTTCGGCCATTGGCGCGAAGGAGATGCCGTTGCCAGCTGGACTAGCTGGTACCGCTTGTCCTGATGGGACCCAAGTCAATGGCACTTTCTGGCCAGTAGACGTTGTGATCATGACGCTATCAACGCAGTACAGTCCATTTTGAACTGCGCATGGGAGAAATGATGTCTTAGGTACTCGCAATGTATCCGCCTGTGACGGTACGTTGCCGACCATTAATAATCCGGCAAGCAGAGCAAAGACTGCACTTCTTGCGATCCGTGACTTATTCATTTTTACCCCCGAAGCGAACCGATCCACTCAGCCTTTTTGGCCAACTGGTTAAGACACCGTATTTTCCAGCGAAATTTATGCAACCAGGCCTGATTTTCAAGAATCCGACTGGTCAGTTCCTTATTCGAGGTGGTTCAGTCAGGCTTTTTTGACGTACCCATGAGGGCAGATTGGATTTGTACCGGAAACGCTTGTGGTGAGCTTGCCTTTGAAGCATTGAATGACCTTGGTCGTTGATTTAGCGCCTCGACCTAGCGTAGCTGTTGCGGTCGTGGCCTTGGAAGAGCCAGTGGCTGCGGTTGCACCGCTCGTCGATTCTTTGTAATTCCCGTTGAGCCCGATTGTGAGGATCGGCGCAGCAAAATTAAAGCCAGTCGCCGAGATCACGACGAGACCATTTCGTGCGCTGACATTGGCAATCGCTGCCTTTGAGCCCGTTTGATCTGTAGAGATTGACACGGTCAGAGCGCTTGCAGCATCTTGCGGACGAGAGAGCCCCCAGTATGCCGTGACGTCGGCAAAGGGAATTGTTGCAACATAAAATCCATCGTTAGGTGTGTGACCATCCGTAGCGAAGTATGGAGCAGACGCAGCCCAGGTAAGTTTCTTCTGGTCGGAGTTCCAAACGGGTGTTGAGATGTTGCACGTTCCGTTGGATGTGACCACCATATTGCCAGAGGCACCCGGCACACCAAAACCATACGTGTCATTCTCGACCAAGATCACGGCTTGGAACTGATATGCGTTTGCCGTGGCGATACCGGTTTCACCTTTGCAATCGCCAGTAGATTTGGCAAGAGCAACCGGTACGGGGTCACCTGAAATTTGAACTGTTGAGTACGAATTTTCATACGTAGTCTTCACGCTCTCATTGATTCCAACACCAATTGTTGCCCCAACCTTGATTGCGCCAGTGCGGATCGTGACCGAGATTGTCGTGTTCGGATCAAGATTCACCGGATAGTGAGGATTTGCACTCTGCATCGCCTCAGAGACGCTTGCGCTAGTTGAAATCACCGGTTGCACATCGACAAAGACGTGGCTCACAAATTGATTAGCTGCTCGAGCGCTGACAAATAGCCCGTTATAACCACTGCTGCTTTGGGTAGCAGAAGCCCACGAAGGTTCACTCCACGCACCTAGAACTCCTGAGGTAGCCCCAGAAGCTCGCCACGAGAGAGCAGTACTTTTGCCAGACGAGTCAGTGACGGTGACACCGGCTACACAGTAATTAGTAGTGGTGTCAGCACAGGCTGGAAAAGGCGTGATCGGCACCGCGAGATCAGCATGTGCGGGTGAGACTATGCAGGTAGCAATGATGATCGCAAGTGCGGAAACAACTTTCTTCACAACTATCACTCTTTCACAAAGGTTATAAAAAACACTTAACGAGCGACAGTGAGGTACCAGTTCCACTGCCACGACGCGCTTGGATCTACGGTTAAGCCTTGCGTGAATTCAGGATACGTGAAAACAACCAGAGAGGAGCCCCCTGGAGTAACAGTGACTGGTCGTGATGTACTGGTGACCGGCGAGTGATCGACAAAGATCATCAGGGCTGGAGATGCCGAAACGATGTCACCAGTATTATTTTTTAAGTTCAAGATCCATGTCGTTGGACACTGGCCGGATGCACATCGTTGCCAGGTGACTTTCAACCCAACCGCAGTGAGACCTCCGAGAGTATCGCCAAGCCCACCTGCCCGGGAGATAGCGGAGAGATCCCCTACGCTTTGCTCCCAGGTCAGCGGGTAGTCAGATGTGACGCCTTGAACCGCATTGGGATTGAGCGCACCCGGTTGCGTTGCACCTACGGCGCCAGTGTTGACCATCAGTGAATTCTTACTCGTACGGCTCGAAGCCCAAGCAAAAATGCCAAGCCCTAACGCAACCGTCAACACGATGGCAACACCGCTCACGATCGCTCTTTTTATGCGGCGGCGGCGAACTTTTTGGAATATCAGAGGGGCGATATCGCGATTCTCAAGCACTCCGAGTGCCATCCATTGCAATTCACGACGGATCAGTGGGTCTACTTCGTGACTCATTATTCGTCCACCACCTCTCCAAATAAAATTTCTGTTTCCAGATTCTCGTTGCTCACTAGCGCCTGCTTGCTTCCCAGTGATTTCTTAATGGATTTTTCAAATTCGGGAACAAGTTCTAGGTGGGCAGCTACCGCTGCTTTACCGCGAGCCAAATGTGACGCTGCTGTGCCCATGGGAATCTGCAAAACTTCGGCAACTTCACGAAGAACTAAGCCATGCTCGTACACTAAAACCAAAACCGCACGTTGGACTGCCGAAAGACTCTTCAGGGCTGACTGAACTAATAGGCGCTGCACTACATCGTCAGATTGATCCGAAATGGTCAGGACGCTCTCCGCAAGCTCCCAAGTGACTTCCTTCTCCTGGCGCTTGCGCCCCCATTTGCGACGCAAATCTGCGTGCTTGCTTACCATTACGCGAATGACGTATGCCTCGGGGTTTTCGTGCTCTCGGACTTTATTCCAACGAAGGTAGACATCGGCCAGCGCCTCTTGTAAAACATCTTCTGCATTTTGAGTATCAAAGCAGATTGCGCTTGCGGCGCGAAGCAATGATCGCTGACGTTCTTTAAGCCAGATCGTAAATTCCACTTGCTCCTGATGGCCCACGTTCGAAGCCTAACCTAGTGGACTTCTGAGGCGGTATCAGCGGTACGCAAAAACGCTAGGAAAAGTAGAACCCAACTGATAAGCGCTGTCACAACAATTATCTCTTCTGCTTTACGCGGAGTTAGCGGAATCAGCACAGCACAAAAAGCATAAAAACCAGTGAGAGCCCAGAGCGCAACTACCGCGATCGGCCGAGAGACACCTGCACGAATTAAGCGGTGTGAGAGATGATCTTTTCCACCTTGGAAAGGTGAGACGCCTCGACGCAACCGCGATAAGACCGCAACCGAAGTATCCATAATAGGGACGGCGAGTAGTAGTAGCGGAGTCGTTAGCGCAGTCCAGCGAGTATGAGCAGTCGGCTCTAATCGAATCGTCAACGTTGCAATCAAGATGCCGAGAAATAACGCACCAGCATCGCCCATATAGATACGGGCCGGAGATTTATTCCACAAGAGAAATCCAATAGTTGCGCCAGCTAATACCGACGAGAGCGCAGTAACAAAGTATTGGTGGCCATTAAACC
>CAIZGZ010000212.1 GCA_903932695.1 uncultured Actinomycetes bacterium
GAAATGCTTCACCTGAGCGAATCTCTTCCTTGATCGCTTCAATCTTCGCGCAGAAATCGGCGCTTGAAGTATTTCTAGAGTAGATCGGAGTCGTTTTTTCGATCGGAGAACTCAGAGCTAAGTGAGATGGCTCCCTCAAAAGCGCTTCCATTGCATCTAGTCGCGCAGTGGCATCTACGTAAGCCTCATCGACGCGATCAGAACTACCATCCCAATTAATTGCATTGGCGATCAAAATCAAAGCACCCTCATAGTGGTCGAAGACCGCGAGATCTGAGGTAAGCATAAAGGCGATCTCCGGCAGATCGAGATCTGCCTTCGCCAAAGCTGGAATCTTCTCCAATCGGCGAACAATCTCGTAACTTGCATACCCGACCAGGCCGCCAGTCAGCGGTGGTAGCCCAGCGATCTGTGGCGACTTTAAATGGCGAGATGCAATCTTGAGTGCTTCGAGTGGATCAATACCGACAGGGGCGCCTTCCGGTGTAGTGCCAAGCCAGAGCGCGCGACCATCCTTCTCCGTCAGTGTCGCTTGGGAATGAACTCCAATAAATGAGTACCGAGACCAGGTTCCGCCATGTTCGGCCGATTCCAAGAGAAATGTTCGACTCTTTGTGCCGACTAACTTTTGATAGAGCGATAGCGGCGTATGGCTATCTGCGAGGTACTTACGTGCAACCGGAATGACGTTGTAGCTCTGCGCATAGTGCCTGAACTCCTCAAGCGTCATCTCATTCTTGCTGGATGAGCTATTACTCATGGGCAAGCTCACGATAGAAACACGAACGCTCCCCTGTGTGGCAGGCCACACCGCTCTGCTTCACCTTCACCAAGATCGCATCACCATCACAGTCGTAGTGAGCGCTTACTAATTCTTGAGTGTGCCCTGAGGTCAACCCTTTGACCCACAACTCGCCCCGACTTCGACTCCAGTAAGTAACGGCTCCACTCGACAGTGTGGCCGAGAGGGCTGCCTCGTTCATCCAGGCCAACATCAGCACTTCACCGCTCTGCCAATCTTGAGCGATGGCAGCGACTAGTTCACCACGCTCGAAGATAGCGGCGAGCTCGGTTGGAATCTCCATCAGACTATTCTGCACCAAGGAGGGCTAGCGCCGTACCGAATATCCGCGGCTCGCTAAGTGATCTTTGACCGCTTCAATCGTGAACGTTCCGTAATGGAAGACGCTCGCCGCGAGCAGCGCATCTGCGCCAGCATCCAGTGCCGCGCCAAAATCTTCCAAGCTGCCTGCACCACCACTGGCGATCAAGGGAACCGAGCTGACTGCTCGAACCGCCTGAAGCATCTCGATGTCGTATCCCGAACGAGTGCCATCTGCATCCATTGAGTTCAGCAAGATTTCACCCACGCCACGCGTTATCCCTTCCTCAACCCATGCCAACGCATCGATACCAGTCTCGGTCCGCCCGCCATGAGTGGTGACGACGTAACCAGAAGGGCTATCGCCTCGTTTTGCATCGACCGAAAGCACGAGCACTTGATTGCCAAAGCGATCCGCAATCTCATTCATCAATTCTGGGCGGTTGATGGCTGCAGTGTTGACGCTGACCTTGTCCGCGCCGGCTCGTAAGAGTCGGTCGACATCTGCGATCTCGCGAATTCCACCACCCACGGTCAGCGGAATAAATACCTGTTCGGCGGTGCGCGCCAAAATCTCGAGGGTTGTAGAACGCTCCTCTACCGACGCTGAGATATCGAGAAAGGTAAGTTCATCAGCTCCAGCCTCGCCGTAGTGTTTGGCTAGTTCTACCGGGTCACCAGCATCCTTCAAATCTTGAAAATTTGTTCCTTTGACAACTCGACCACCTGCAACATCAAGACAGGGAATGATGCGCTTGGACAATGGCGAGATGAATGAGGACATCTTCTACTCGCCGCTCACTCGTAGCGCTTCTTGTAATGTGAATGCTCCGGCATAGAGCGCCTTGCCGACAATGGCACCCTCGACACCGATGCTGGTCAACGAACGAATCGCCGCTAGATCAGCCAGGCTTGAGACCCCACCACTTGCAACGACCGGCTTCTTGGTCGCGGCGCAGACTTCGCGCAAGAGTTCAAGATTGGGTCCAGCAAGAGTTCCATCCTTGGCTACATCCGTCACGATGTAACGGGCGCAGCCATCTCGATCAAGTCGCTCAATCGTTTCAAAGAGATCTCCGCCCTCTTTGGTCCACCCGCGAGCGGCCAAAGTGTGACCCCTCACATCAAGACCCACTGCGATGCGATCACCAAATTCGGAGATAACCTTTGCGGTCCACTCTGGATCTTCAAGAGCTGCAGTACCTAAATTCACGCGTGCACATCCAGTTGCTAACGCTCGACGGAGTGATTCGTCGTTGCGAATCCCACCCGAGAGTTCAACGTTAATATCCACGCTGCGAATTACTTCTTCAATTAACTCTGCATTCGAACCAATTCCAAACGCGGCATCGAGATCGACAAGATGAATCCATTGCGCTCCAGCGTGAACAAACTCTTCTGCTACCTCACGAGGCATTCCGTATTGGCTCTCCGCTGCGAGTTCGCCTTGAACCAATCTCACAGCGCGTCCACCTTTGACATCAATTGCTGGGAGCAGTTCTAGCGCAGTGAGTGATGATGGAGTGGTCATAGCGTCTGTGCCCAATTCTTGATTAATCGCGCGCCATTCGCGCTACTTTTCTCTGGATGAAACTGTGTTGCACTGATCGGTCCACGTTCGATCGCCGCGATAAATGGTTCGCCATACTCGCTCCACGACGTTATTGAATCGGATGGTGCCACTTTTGCGGCATATGAGTGGACGAAGTAGAACGATGCGCCATCTAAACCTTCAAGGAGCCGACTACCAGCACCCGCTCGAACTGTATTCCAACCCATGTGAGGCAAGACCGGTGCGCGAAGTCGCGATACCTCTCCGGCAAAGAGGCCGACGCCCGCGCTCCCAACTTTCTCGCTTCCGGATTCGAAGAGGATCTGTGCGCCAACGCAGATACCCAGTAACGGTTTATTCACCGCTACCCGAGCCTCAATAATCTCCTCACCGTGCACCGCGCGAAGTTGCTCCATGCAGGCTGCATACGCGCCGACACCGGGAACAACCAGCCCATCACTCGCGAAACAGATTTTTGGATCAGAGGTGATCACTACTTCGTGCCCGGTCAGTTCAAAGGCGCGCTCGGCCGACCTCAGGTTGCCTGAGCCGTAATCCAAGATTGCGATCAAAGAACGCCCTTTGTGGAAGGTACGCCACTAACACGGCCGTCGAGCGCCACTGCGTCACGAAGCGCACGCGCAACAGCTTTGAACTGTGCCTCAAAGACATGGTGAGCATTTCTACCTTCAAGAACTCTGACATGCAGCGCGATTCGAGCCTCCGCCACGATCGATTCCCAGATGTGGCGACCTAAAGTGGTGTCAAAAGTTCCGATGAGTTCAACAATCTCTGGTTGACGGTGAACCAGATATGGGCGACCCGAGAGATCCACCGCGGCTTGAACAAGGACTTCATCGAGCGGAACCATCGCATCACCAAAGCGACGAATACCCGCCTTATCCCCCAGCGCCTCTCGCAGTGCTTGACCGAAGGCAAGAGAAGTATCTTCGACGGTGTGGTGCGAGTCGACCTCAACATCTCCTGTGGTCTTAATGGTGAGATCAAAACCGGCATGCTTACCGAGCTGAGACATCATGTGCTCAAAGAACGGTACGCCTGTGGCGATATCAATGACGCCACTTCCGTCAAGATTAATCTGCACAAAGACAGATGACTCTTTGGTGGTGCGCTCTACGGTTGCGATGCGAGGTGCGGTCATAATCTGCTCGATTCAGTCTCTCTGACGTTATTAGATGTTCGGTTGTGAAGCTTCTATAGCTGCCAACTCTCGCAACGCTGCGATAAATCTATCGTTCTCTTCTGGTTTTCCGACGGTTACGCGAAGGAAACCACGAAGGCCATTATCTCGGATCAGGACACCGCGATCGAGGAAGAACTGCCAAGCGGTATTGCTATCGGTCGCAAATCCGCGGAAGAGGATGAAGTTTGCGGCAGAAGGGGTCGAGATCATGCCGAGTGAGGAGATTTCGGCTTCGATTCGGCTTCGTTCAGCGATCAGCGTTTGGATCTCTCCTTGGAGCAGACCGTGGAAATCTAGCGCCACCTCTGCCGCTGACTGAGTCAGTGAGCTCAAGTGATACGGAAGCCTGGTGATCAACGCAGCCTTCACGATGGCGGGATGGCCCACCAAATAACCCAACCTCGCACCAGCAAAGGCAAAGGCCTTGCTCATCGTGCGCACAACAACGACATGTGGATATTGCTCAATGAGGGCGATCGCCGATTTCTCGCTCGAAAATTCGGCATAGGCCTCATCCACGATGAGAAGTGCATCGACTCGGCCGGCTGCTTCTGCAAGCTCTTCAATCTCCTCAAAGCGCATGGCATTTCCAGATGGATTATTCGGCGTCGTCAGCACAATAATCCTGGGTGATTTCTCTTTAATCAGAGCTTTAGCCACCGGAACATTGATCGCGAAGTTTTCGTCACGGGTGCCAGCAAACCATGGAGTGCGCGTGAGTTGAGCGATCAATGGATGGACCGAATACGAAGGAGTGAAACCGAGCGCCAAGTGGGTAGCGCCACCACAGGCCAAGAAGAGTGTCTGCAGAATTTCATTTGAACCATTGGCGGCCCAAATATTCTCTTCCGTGACCTCTACTTCTGTCGTTGTAGAGATGTATTGCGCCAACTTTGATCGAAGTACAGTCGCGTCGCGATCTGGATATCGATTGAGATCCTTGGCAACTTCATGAATCCGAGTAGTGATGGCTTCGACAACTTCTGTCGGAAGCGAATATGGATTCTCGTTTGTATTGAGCGCAATCACATCGTTGATTTGAGGGGCGCCATAAGGAGAGATGCCTCGTAGATCACTGCGGAGTGGAAGCCATAATGGCCAGACTGCACCAGAACCTGAACCTCGTACTGCCATCTAGAACTCCCCTAATCGAGCGGTGATTGCTTCGCCGTGTGCTGGTAGATCTTCTGCATTCGCCAGAGTGATCACGGTCTGGGCGATATCGTGAAACGATTGTTTGTCGTAAGAAATGAAGTTAACGCCTTTAAGAAAGGTGTGAACCGATAACCCGCTTGAGTGGCAGGCACATCCACCTGTCGGAAGGACGTGGTTAGAACCAGCTGCATAATCGCCGAGCGAGACTGGCGTGTAACGACCGAGAAATACCGCGCCTGCATTTCGAATCTTCGCAGCAACGCTATCGATGTCGCGCACCTGCAGCTCTAAGTGCTCGGCGGCGTAGGCGTTGATGAGCTCTATGCCTTGAGCGATTGAATCGACCACCACGATGGCAGATTGAATCCCGGTCAAACTCGCTGTTACTCGATCGCGGTGCTTAGTTGCTGCGACTCGAGCTCCGAGTGCAACTCGTACTGCTTGTGCTAACTCAGGACTATCGGTCACTAAAATCGCTGCGGCATGAATATCGTGCTCCGCCTGACTGATGAGGTCGGCTGCAACCTCGTTTGCATCTGCGCTCTCGTCGGCCAAGATTGCAATTTCGGTGGGACCGGCTTCGGAGTCGATTCCGATCTTTCCGCGTAGCGCACGCTTCGCCGCCGCTACATAGATATTTCCGGGTCCGGTAACGAGATCGGTGGGCTCACAGAGTCCATCAACCCCGTACGCGAACATCGCGATCGCTTGCGCTCCCCCTACCGCATAGACCTCACTGACTCCGAGAAGAACTGCAGCGGCGAGAATGGTCGGATGTGGCAGCCCCTGAAAATCTCGTTGAGCTGGAGATGCAATTGCGATGCTTTGCACCTGTGCTATCTGCGCTGGAACGACATTCATCACAACAGAGCTGGGATACACAGCGTTGCCACCTGGGACGTAGAGCCCAACTCGGTCAACTGGAATTTGTTTGTGGGTGACGGTAGCTCCGGGAACGACCTCTTCGGTGATATCGGAGAGCAGTTGAGTGGCGTGCACTTGACGCACTCGCTCGATCGAAATCTCAAGGGCGGCACGGATTGCAGGATCAAGATTTGCTAGCGCTGCATCGAGCGAAGCCTGTGGTACACGAATGGAGGGTGGGCGAATACCGTCGAATTTCTCGGCGAGATCCTTGAGCGTCTCTTCGTTGCCGCTCTCTACCGCTTTCAGAATAGGTTCGATCGCGATCAAGGCTTGGGAGATATCCATGGCTGCGCGCGGCAATTCTCGTTGGTACTCAGATTTTGTCAGCGCTCGACCACGAAGGTCCAGCGTCCGAATCGC
>CAIZGZ010000213.1 GCA_903932695.1 uncultured Actinomycetes bacterium
CGAAGATGTGAAATGATCGTCGCATGATTATTGATGTCTGGGCCGATGTAGTCTGTCCGTGGTGCTTTATCGGCAAGCGTCGACTCGAGAAGGCGCTCTCTACCTTCCCACACCGTGACCAGATCACTGTTCGCCACCGTGCTTTTCAGCTTGATCCAAATGCCAAAGAAGTTCTGCCAACCAGCGAACTCTTAGAGAGCAAATACAACGCCACCCATGATCAGGTAAAGCAGATGCAGGCTAATGTCTGCGCGGTTGCCGACGGGGAAGGGCTTTGTTATCAGCTCGATGGCACGCTTTCTGGAAACACATTTGATGCCCATCGCTTGCTCTTGTGGTCTGCCTCGATTGGCAAACAAGATGAACTCCTTGAGGCGCTCTTCTCGGCCTACTTCGAAAAATCTCGATCAATCTTTACTCATGCCGACCTCGTAAGCGTTGCGGTTTCAGTGGGGATTGATGCAGATGTCGCCGATGACATCTTGCAATCTGGGCAATTTGAAGAAGAGGTCATTGAAGATCGAAACCTCGCAGCTCAACTTGGCGCGACTGGAGTCCCATTCTTTGTCCTGAATATGCGCTACGGCATCTCTGGTGCCCAACCTCTGGAGGCTTTTACAGAGAGCCTTGAGCAAGCCTGGCAGGAATACCAAGCCCAACTCCAGTAGCCTTTGGGGATGAGCGATAAATTAGCTGTAGTCACTGGTGCAAGTAGCGGAATTGGCCAAGCAACCGCGATAGCACTTTCTCAAAACGGCTATCACGTCATTGCTGCAGCAAGACGACTCGAGCGACTTGAAGCACTCGCCGCGCAACATCCTGGAATCACACCAAGCGCCTTGGATATCACCGACCAAGGCTCGGTCGATGCGCTCATCCAACGGCTGGCAGGTAAGAAAGTGGATCTCTTAGTTAATAATGCTGGAGGTGCATTCGATTCCATTTCCGTTGCGACTAGCGATCCCGAGATCTGGCGCAAAACCTACGAAGTGAATGTGATCGGTACCGTCCGCATGGTGAAGGCAGTCATTCCCGCAATGGCGGGAAGCGGTGACATCGTCATCGTCTCATCAACCGCAGGCTATGCCGCTTACGAAAACGGTGGAAGTTACGTTGCCGCCAAGAGCGCTGAGATCTCATTAGCTCGCACGCTTCGCCTAGAGCTCAACGGCTTGCCGATTCGGGTCATCGAAATCGCACCCGGAATGGTTAAGACAGAGGAGTTCTCCAAAGTGCGACTTGGCGATGCCGCAAAAGCTGAGAAAGTTTATGAAGGTGTAGCAGAGCCGCTGCTCGCTGAAGATATCGCCGAGTCAATTCGTTGGGCGGTTACGCTGCCAAGCCATGTCAATATTGATTCGCTCGTCATTCGCCCAGTGGCGCAAGCGGCAAATCACAAGGTGCATAGAACGCTTTAATCGAGCGGGATAATCAGATCTAACTGCCAAGGCTGGGAACCAGCGGGCTTTGTGAGACGGGTTTGATATCTCTCGGAAGCAATTGCGGCAAGTTGCTGCGGATCTTTGGGTGCCTTCTTCTGCAAAAGTAAGCGAGTGAGCTCACCCCGATATTTCTTGGACATATGAGTGATGACAGAGAGCTTGCCGGCCTTTAGTTGAAAGACTCTTATCGCCACGGTAATCGCGGGATCTCCTGACCACACTGTGGCATATGTTGAGGAGCGACAGTCAACAATCAGATCCGTTTCGCTCTCATCTAATATCTGAGAGAGCGCTGACTTCCAATGCGCAGCTTTCATCTTGGCCTTGTAATAGGGGATTGAGTCGCTGGGGCGAAGCGCTCCAAAGATGGCCGAGATAATGAGCAGCTCTTTCTCACCACGTATTTGGGCGCTTCGAGAGAGCGTGTGCCAATCGAGCGCCTGGTACAAAACCCCGGAGTAGACCTCAATCGCGGGTGCGGTAGGCGCCCGTAGCAGCGCACGATCTATCTGGGTGATCGCCTCGCGGCGCAGTGAGGTGAGCTCTGAAGCGAATGAGAGCGAATCGAGTGAGAGCCGGGTTTTGGTTGCTGGTTCATTCTTGCCTTCACTGGGCGGCAGGAGTATGAGCACAGGAATAGGGTAGTGCGATAAGTTAGGGCTATGAGCGATTTATATAGCGATCCAATCGGTAGCGCAGTGTTGGCAGCGGCAAAGTTGGCCGAATTAACTGGCAAGCCAGCGCACGACGTTGCATTGGTGATGGGTTCCGGTTGGATCTCAGCAGCGGATGCGCTCGGTACTCCCACCCATGAATTCTTGGCGACAGAGCTGCCAGGTTTCTTGGCACCGACAGTAGCTGGCCACGGTGGTGTGATTCGTTCGTATGATCTGCAGGGCGCAAACGGTCTCATCCGCGCATTGGTCTTCCTTGGTCGCACACACTTGTATGAGGGTAAGGGAGTCGAGCCGGTAGTTCATGGTGTTCGCACTGCAGTGAAAGCCGGTTGCAAGGCGGTAGTGCTCACCAATGCTTGCGGTGGTATTAATCGCGATTTCTCAGTTGGACAACCAGTACTCATTCGCGATCACATCTCACTCACTGGAGTAAGCCCACTCATCGGTGCTGACTTCGTCGATCTGACCGATCTCTACAGCAAGCGCATCCGAGCAATTTTGCGAGAAGAGGATCCATCGCTTGCAGAAGGTGTGTATGTGCATTGGCGCGGACCTTCATATGAGACGCCAGCTGAAATTAACTTTATGCGCACCATCGGTGCCGATCTGGTCGGAATGTCGACCGTCCCAGAAGCAATTGCAGCTCACGCACTTGGCGCGGAAGTTCTTGGAATCTCATTGGTAACCAATGCGGCTGCGGGTGTAACCGGTGAAAAACTCAGTCACGAAGAGGTGATGGCTGCAGGCAAAGCGGCAGCGGGCAAGATGGGTGAGCTCCTGAGCAAGGTATTGCACAAAATATGATCACGCCCGAACTTCGTGCCGAAGTAGAGGCTTGGATCGCACTCGATCCCGACCCTGCTACCCGCGAAACTCTTCGCGCTTGGCTTAGCGCCGGGAACGAAGCGGAGCTACGTTCGGCATTCTCTGGTTTTCTTCAATTTGGAACCGCCGGACTTCGTGGACCAATTGGCCCCGGCCCTTCTCGCATGAATCGTGCGGTTGTTGGACGCGCCGCTGCGGGAATCGCTCGCTATATGAAGGCCCGCGGTTTAACCTCGGTCGTTATTGGTCGCGATGCTCGCCACGGATCCGAAGATTTTACGCAAGAGAGCGCTGAGATATTTTCTGGCGCCGGACTGACCGTCTACATCTTGCCTCGCCCACTTCCTACGCCAGTTCTCGCCTATGCCGTCCGCCATCTTGGTGTCGATGCAGGTGTCATGATTACCGCGAGCCATAATCCGCCTCAAGATAATGGGTACAAGGTCTATATCGGTCCAAGCGCGGACGGGGTCAACTACAACGCATCTCAGATCATCTCGCCAACGGATTCCTTCATCTCTGCCGAAATTGCGACAGTCGATGCACAATTGCCACGCGGAGAGCAGTGGATTGATCTCGACGATTCGGTTCTTAACGCATATGTTGAAAAGACCGCGGCGATTGTCGATCAGGTTTTTCCAAGCAAAGTTGTCTATACCGCCATGCACGGAGTGGGCACCGAGACGGTTCAAGCAGTCTTTCGTGCCGCCGGTTACCCAGATCCAATCTTGGTGACAGAGCAGACCGAGCCAGATCCAGATTTTCCAACCGTTGCCTTTCCAAATCCAGAAGAGCCAGGTGCAATTGATCTAGCTATCGCTAAAGCTCGCGAAGTAGATGCAGATATTGTCATCGCAAATGATCCCGATGCTGATCGTTGTGCAGCAGCGATTAATCAACCAGGTGTTGGTTGGCGCATGCTTCACGGTGATGAGATTGGCGCTCTCTTTGGTCAGTACATCGCCTCAACAATGGGAGAGCGGTTACAAGATAAGGCTTTCGCAAATTCAATCGTCTCCTCATCACTCTTGAGACGGATTGCGCATCGACATGGCGTCGCCTTTTACGAGACCTTGACCGGCTTTAAATGGCTAGCAAAGATTGAAAACTTAGCCTTTGGATATGAAGAGGCGATCGGCTATAGCGTCGACCCATCGACTGCAAATGATAAAGATGGAGTGAGCGCAGCTCTGCTCTTGGCTCATATTGCAGGTGACCTCAAAGCGCGCGGTTCGAGCGTTGCAGAGTACCTCGATCAGATCTGGGAAGAGTATGGCTACTTCCGTACCGAACAGATTTCCATTCGGGTAAGTGAGCTATCCCAGATCACGACGACGCTCGAAAAATTGCGAAGCGCTCAACCAAAGAGCATCGCCGGACTAGATGTAGAGAAATTTGACGATCTAGAACGTCCAAAAGATGGCCTGCCGCCAACAAACGGTCTGCGCTTTTTCTTGGCTGGAAACGTCCGAGTCATTATTCGCCCAAGCGGTACCGAACCTAAGGTGAAGTGTTATATCGAGGTAATCGTGCCATCTGGTTCGGCTAGCGATAGAGCGATTGCTGAAGCCACAATCGCTCGGTTAAAGCCTGAGTTGACTACGCTCCTGAACCAAAGCGAGCCACAAACTCTTCGAGCATCGCTTGCGTCCCACTTGCACCGGAACGAGTCACACCCGCATCCATAAAGGAGAGGAGCATATCTAAGCTCTTCACTCCACCTGCGCTCTTCACATGCACCTTAGGTGAGACGCTGGCTCGCATCAGTTGCACATCTTCGAGCACTGCACCAGTAGGTGCAAAGCCGGTGGAGGTCTTTACATAGTGACCACCTGCTGCCTCAACGAGCTGGCATGCTTTTACGATCTCTTCCTTTGTGAGGTAGGCGTTTTCGAGGATTACTTTGACATGGTGTGGGGCGGCTGCAGCAACGACTGCCGCAATCTCATCCTGAACTTCCTGATAGAGCCCAGATTTCATCCAGCCGATATTCATGACGACATCGATCTCTACTGCGCCATTAGCTACAGCATCCTTAGTTTCAAAGACTTTAGTGGCAGTCGTGCTCGATCCATGAGGGAAG
>CAIZGZ010000214.1 GCA_903932695.1 uncultured Actinomycetes bacterium
GAGTTGAGTGCTGCGCTATGTAACGCGGCTTTAGGGAAGCCACGACTTTATTGATCTCGGTCGATGAAAGCCCGACAGCGAGAAGCGTGATCGACGTTCCCGTCAACATATCCGCACTGGGTTTGAGTAATACGGTCTTTGTAGCACCGTTCGCGATCGTCGCTGCTACATGACAACTCCACTTTCGAGAATTCTCTAGGATTATGAAGTAGCGCTTTGCAGAGCCGTATTTTGCAATGATCTGTTCATCGTGATTGTTCTGACACGGGTTCATTCCAAAGTGAGCGAGTGAGAGACCTGCTGTTGCAATCGGCTGATAGACCACATAGTCCAGCCCCACTTGAGCATCCTCGTAAGGATTCCCCGAACCCATAGCGAAGGCAGGAGTAGCCCATAACAAAAGCCCCGCGGAAAGTAATCCTGCGAGGCTTCTATTAATTTTCATACTCGTCAATATAGACCGATTAGAGCGAGCCACCAACAATCAAATCATCAAGAGGCTTACGCACTCGCTCTGCGATCTCGCGCTCGAGCAAGGTTGCATCTTCTAGTGCTTCGGCTGGAGCTTGCTTACCAATTGCAAGGATCACGACGGGAGTCAACGTCGCTGGCAGATCGAAATCGCTCATAGCTTGGGCCTGATCAAAGCCGCCGATCTGATGAACGACTAAGCCACGATGAGCGGCTTCGACTGTGAGAAGTGAGGCGGCTAGGCCTGCGTCATACAACGCTGCTACGCGAGGCGTGCCATCATCATTTGTTGTATTTGCAAGAACAAAGACGAGTGCTGAAGCCTTAGGTGCCCAAAGCTTGTTAAAGCCAGCCATGGTGTCAACCAACTTGGCAAAGTGCACATCACCTCGGCGAGCGATCACAAAGCGCCATGGCTGAGAATTGTTCGATGATGGCGCCCAACGAGCTGCCTCAATCAACGCGGTGAGATCGGGGACGCTGAGCTCTGCCGCACCGTCAAAGGAGCGTGGGCTCCAGCGTTGGGCGATGAGCGGATGGAGCTCTACCGAAGAATTAGCTAATTTTTTCATGAGGTAAGCCTAGTCGCGATCTTCGATGCTGCCACTTGGCTCCGAATTGGGTAACCTGTCAGGTATGAGCGATCGCGAATTTCCCATCCAGATTGATGAAGAAGAACTCAAGGCGAAGCTAGATCCACTCTCCTATGAAGTCTTGCGTCACGCTGCGACCGAACGACCTTTCACGGGTGAATACACCGATACCGAGACCATCGGTAGTTATCGCTGCAAGGCCTGCGGGAATGAGCTCTTTAAGAGCGAGACTAAATTCCACTCCGGCTGTGGCTGGCCTTCGTTCTATGCACCAACAAGCGATGACGCAGTAGTTCTCATCGAGGACCGCTCATTGGCTCCTCGAATTCGCACTGAAGTTCTCTGTGCGCACTGCGGCTCGCACCTCGGCCACGTCTTTAAAGGTGAGGGGTATGACGTGCCAACTGATGAGCGTTGGTGCATCAACTCCGTCTCATTGGTTCTAGAGGAGAAGTAAGCGCTCGTATTCAATTTTGATACAGCGATCTTGAACCACATGGAGGCCTGATTTATTTGCCTTCATCGCTGAAGCATCATCGGTAACCCCGAGTTGTAGCCAGAGCGCCTTTGCTCGAGCCGCAAGCGCTTCTTCTAGGACCTTGGGCACATCAGCTGATTTACGAAAGACCACGACGATATCTACCCACTCTGGAATATCCATGACGGTGGCGTAGACCTCATGACCAAAGAGGCTCTTGAGGCGAGGATTAACAAAAAATAGGTTGTAATCCGTTTTATCGAGCAACCACTGACTGACGCCATACACCGGACGTGCCTGATCATCACTTGCACCAACAATTGCAATGTTCTTGGCTCCGACTAAAAGCGCTTTGATCTCATCATCTGTCGGTTTGATCCCGACAAGTTTCTTCGGTGCACCAGCAACTACAGGTTGTGAACTACTGCTATCGCTCATCGAGACTGGCCATCTCCGCTTTCATCTTCTGGGTGTAGGTCGCGATCTCAGATTCAATCTCAGCATCGCTCCAGCCAAGGATAGGGGCGATCAAGCCGGCGACCAAAAGCGCAATAGCAACTCCATGCTCGCCACTTTCAATGGAAAGACGTAACCGGCGCTCGAGCACATCTTCTAAAGAACGTGCGCCTTCGTGGGTGACGGCATAGCGCACCTCTGCCTTGATATACGGCTGACCTTCGAGCAGGAGTTCACCCAATTGAGGTTCGACCGCAATAGCCGCAAAGAGATCTGTAATCGCACTTCCATAACGATTGAGCAAGTGCGTGATGGTTGCGGTGCTCATCTGGCGCTCTTGCGCCAAGTGAGTGATGTTCTTCTCTAACTCCCGATAGCCATCTGCACCGAAAAGTGGGATCGTGCGCGTTGTTGAAGCCGGCACTTTGTGGCCCAGATCTTTCACTGCAGCATCCACTGCATCTTTTGCCATCACGCGATACGTTGTGTATTTGCCGCCAGCAATGGAGACAAAGCCAGGAACCGGGTGATCGACCGTGTGCTCGCGCGAGATCTTTGTTGTGCTTGAATCTTTCGCAGGTGAGACCAATGGGCGTAGCCCGGCATAGGTGCTAATCACTTGATCGATTCGGATCTGTGGAACTAAGACTTTATTTGCTTCGTTAATGATGTACTCGATATCGCTCTGATCGGCCAGCGGCGAAGTTCGGTCTCCCGTATACGGCGTATCGGTAGTACCTACGAGCCACTCATCCCCCCACGGAATAATAAAGAGGACAGAGATTGCGGTTTTCAGAATGATTCCGGTCTTGGCATCAATGGCACTTTTAGGCAAGATGATATGCACACCTTTACTCATCTTGATTTTGTAACCAGGGGTGAGTTCGAATTTCTCGTACAAGCTCTCGTTCCAAATACCAGCCGCGCCGATAACGACTTTCGCTTTCACCGCGAACTCTTCGCCACTCTTCACATCTTTTACCTGCGCACCAGCGATCTGGCCGTTTACGCGAAGTGCGCCGACGCATCGAATTCCCGTAACAAGAGAGGCGCCGTGTTCCTTTGCGGTGCGAGCGATCATCAATGTATGCCGGGCATCATCTACTTGAGCGTCGTAGTAGAGCAATCCGCCAATCACTTTCTCGGGGTCGAGAGAGCGAGCGATGTTCTGCATATCCGAAGTGGAGATATGGGAATGCCAAGGGACTGCTCGCATTGTTCCGCGCAGTAAGTCATAGAGCATGAGGCCCGCGCCGACATAGATTCGGTCGATGTAACGCTTGTGTAATGGGTAGAGAAATGAGAGTGGCTTCACTAGATGCGGTGCCTGAGTGGTCACCATTAACTCACGTTCATGGAGCGCTTCTCGTACCAATTTAAAATCAAATTGTTCAAGGTAGCGAAGTCCACCGTGAATTAATTTGCTAGAGCGGGATGAGGTTCCAGAAGCAAAGTCATTGCCTTCAATCAGGGCAACCTTGAGGCCGCGAGCTGCAGCATCAAGTGCGATTCCGGCACCAACAACACCTCCGCCGACCACAAGGATGTCGAACTCTTCGGTGCGAAGTTTCGCTAAATCTTCGTGGCGTTGCGCGGGATTGAGTACTGATGCTTGTGAGCTCACAGTCATACAATAGAGGCATGTCTTATATCGGGGCGATTGATCAAGGTACGACAAGTACTCGTTTCATGATCTTTGATCATGATGGCCAGATTGTTGGATCTGCTCAAAAGGAGCACACCCAACTGCTGCCAGAGGCTGGTTGGGTTGAACATGACCCACACGAGATCTGGGAGAACACCCAGGCTGTCATGAAGAACGCGCTTGCACTTGCCGGGATTGAAGCAAGCGAATTATCAGCGATTGGTATTACTAATCAGCGCGAGACCACAGTTGTCTGGAGCGCATCGACCGGTCTGCCGCTGCACAATGCAATTGTCTGGCAGGACACTCGAAGCGCCGGCATCTTCGAGAGATTTAGCGATGTGAATTCAACACTCATCACGCACAAGACCGGCCTACCGCTTGCTCCCTACTTCTCTGGCAGCAAGATGAGTTGGTTGATCGAAAATAGCGAAGCCGTACGTGCCGCTGTAGCCGCTGGTGATGCCCGCTTTGGCACGGTCGACTCGTGGCTGATCTGGAACCTCACTCGTGAAAACCTGCACATCACCGATGTGACCAACGCGAGCCGAACGCTCTTGATGGATCTTCATACATTGCAGTGGGATGCGGAATTACTCGAACTCTTTGCGATCCCACGTTCCTGCCTGCCCGAGATTAAGAGCTCATCCGAGCTCTACGGTTACACAGATCCCGATGGAATCCTCGGTGCTCGCGTTGCAATTGCCGGAATTCTGGGAGATCAACAGGCGGCAATGGTGGGCCAGCTCTGCTTTGAAAAGGGTGAGTCAAAGACCACCTATGGCACCGGTAACTTTGCGCTCGTAAATACCGGAGAAGAGATTGTTCGAAGCAAGCAAGGTTTGCTCACAACCGTCTGCTTCCAATTCGGGCAAGCGAAGCCTCGTTATGCACTCGAAGGTTCGGTGGCAGTTACCGGCTCTGCCGTGCAATGGTTGCGAGATCAACTCGGAATAATTCAGAGTTCGCAAGAGATTGAAGAGCTCGCCTCTTCGGTCGTCGATAATGGCGGCGTCTATTTCGTACCCGCATTCTCTGGCCTCTTCGCACCCTACTGGCGAAGCGATGCCCGTGGTGTGATTGTCGGTTTAACGAGAGCTGCTACCAAGGCCCACATCGCGCGAGCAACGTTAGAGGCGATCGTCTATCAAACACATGATGTTATTCGGGCGATGGAGAGTGAACTCGGGGTAAACCTGACCTCACTTCGTGTCGATGGTGGAATCACCCATAACGAACTCTGCATGCAGCTGCAAGCCGATCTCTTGCAGATTGATGTCGTCAAGCCAGTGATCGCAGAAACAACCGTGCTCGGCGCTGCGTATGCGGCAGGGCTTGC
>CAIZGZ010000215.1 GCA_903932695.1 uncultured Actinomycetes bacterium
TGCAGCAGTGGATTCGTTGATCGAGTCGGCGAGTGCTGCCGGAATAAGCACATCAACATCGAGGTGTAATAACTCTTCGTTGCTCAACCGATCGGCGCCTGGGTAATCGAGATTCTTGTGGGTCACGAAGTGATCCCATAGCGCTGCAACACTGGGGAATCCGGTGACTCCACCATTGACATCGCTAATCGCGACGATTTTCATACCCATCTCTTCACAGGCACGAGCCGCCCAGTAGCCAACTTTTCCAAATCCTTGGATAGCAACGCGTGCGCCTTCTACTGGAATGCCACGAACACGAAGCGCCTCTCGAGCTGCAATACCGACGCCATCGCCGGTTGCTGAAGTACGACCAAGCGAACCTCCGAGAACAATTGGCTTACCGGTAACAACGCCCGGCACAGAGAATCCCTCGTTAACCGAGTAGGTATCCATCATCCAGGCCATATTGCGTTCATCGGTTCCAACATCCGGGGCAGGGATATCTCGTTCTGGGCCGATGATCGGAAGGATTTCAGAGGTGTAACGTCGAGTGAGTCGCTCATTTTCGCGAACCGAGAGCGTGCCCGGATCTACGGCGATGCCGCCTTTAGCTCCGCCGTAGGGGAGATTGGTGAGTGCGCATTTCCAGGTCATGAGCATTGCGAGTGCAATGGTCTCGTCGAGGTCTACATCGGGGTGATAGCGCACGCCACCTTTAGATGGACCACGTGTTGTTGAGTATTGAACGCGATAGCCGTCGTACATCTCAACCTCGTCATTGTCGCGACGAAGTGGTACGGCTACTTGGAGGACACGTCTCGGTGTAGAAAGAGTGTTCCAATCGCTCTCAGATAGTTGCAGATTCTCAACCGCCCCGCGTAGCTGGGACAGCGCTGTATTAAGTGGTGACTCCTTTGTCATAGCACGATCTTATGACGAATTTGAGAATTTATGTTGGATTCTTGAGTTGCATTTCTTTCAGTGTGCCCGATTAATGGATTAACTTCCGATAATTCTGGCGTTTAAGTAATAGCCCGACACGTAGGCGTTTATGTTTGAGCCAGCCATACCTTGGGAGGTGACGGAACTGTATTTCGACCATTGCCCACCTTGAGTCCAATTCGTGCCAGCAGTTCCGCTATTCGTTGGGACGCTGCTTCTGAAAAGTGGCGTAAAACTAGATGTACTGTTTGGAGTGCTTATGTCGACCCAAAATACACCACCTGAAGGAACGGCAATTGGGGTTACTGATGTGAATTTAAGGATTGCACCTGAAGTTGAGCTGACATTTAAAATTCCAATTTGCGTGACAGGAGTAGATGATCCGCTGTAAAGATAAATTGTAGGATCCGAAGAATTATTGGCGATCGTGTACGCTGAATTGAGTTTGAGATCAACTTCGGAGATTTGAGTTCCGGTTGTTGCCGTGAAGTTCCAAACATTTGAAACACCACTTATCCCGGAATTGAGAGGCGACCAGCCGGAAACTATATTTGTAACGTCATAAAATAGAGTGCTGACGATTACCGAGTTTGAGCTACTTTGAACTCCGATTTTGTAAATGCTGCCAGCATTTGCAACAGGCGAGGTAAAGGTGACGGTGAAGGAGGAAGTCGAGTTGGTGGTGATAGTAAGTCCTGCAATTGAAGTTCCTACGTTAAAGACGCCATTCGTATCCCACACCACTACATCGGTTGACGATCCGTTGTAGAGGGGAAGCGGTGCATTGTTAGTGCCATCGTAGGCATTGATTTGAAGGTCGTACCCGTAACAACTTGAGGGCACTCCAATTACGGTGAAGCCGCTAAAAGAGAATGATCCACCACCAGAAGCGTTGTTAAACGTGTCGATTGGAGTAACTGTGATATTGGAACCACCAGAGCAGGCGACTGCTTGGGAGATTCCCTGACCGTATTCAACGGATTGAGAGTTATTCAAAGAGATGTTGGACGCAAATGTGGTTTTGAAGAGCGCGAAGGCCAAAGCCACTACAACTAGGGTCAAGCTCGCTAGTGTGCGCTGATGAGTGCGGAGCTTTGACGGGGGTTCAAAATTGAATGAACTCACACCAGACCCCTTCCTCCAAAACTAGACTCAAAGTATAGAGGATTACTTGCGCTATGAGAACGCTTTGCCGTTAGCCGGTGGTCGAGTAGATATCTCCTCCGAGAATAACCGCCGCGATATGGCTGCCATCTGAGCTGCCGTCCAACGCGGACCAGTTCGTGTTGTGCAACGAGCCTGTTGGGGTCTGATCGGTCCACGTGCCTCCGGAATTGGATGAGGTGTAA
>CAIZGZ010000216.1 GCA_903932695.1 uncultured Actinomycetes bacterium
AGTCGACCGAGTGAAGTATCGCTATTAAGACCATGGTCCTCTTGTTGCCGCGGATACATCCGACCTTCAACGTTCAGCGTCTCTGAAGTTGGGGTAATGCTGCCATCGTGTAAACCACGAACGACCAGCAGCGCGCGTTTATTACTTATCTCAAAGAGCCCCACTTGAAGGTCTTTATAACCCTGACCTGAGACCTCTTGGGTAGGTGCGACAAAGTTTGCGACGTAGTGACCGGTGAAGGTAACGATTCGATTGAGCGCTCGATTCGAGAGATTGTGGCCAGCCTGATCAACCGAAGTCAGTGCGACCGGAGTCGATGGGGGTACAGCTTTACCCTGACGAGACGTTGCTTGAGCACGATGCCACTGCCAGATTCCGAGTTCGGTAAATACGCCAGCGACAAGAATCAACAGCAGGGCTGATGCAACGGACTTAACAACTTTGTTCATTCTTATTCCAGTTACTCAGCGGACTGGTTATTTTTTGATGCCCGCTTATATCGGCGATAGAAACTCACCAAAAGAACGGTGACGGCAACACAGAGGAAGACCATCACGAGCGAACCCGCTAAACCGGTATTGATATCAGTCGAATTGCTCATGCCGTTATTATCCTATGCTTACCTTATGGATCGCCACTCAACGCCGTACCTGCGAGCGCGCTATGGAATTACTGAGCGCACCTTTGCACGTCGCGTAAAGAATTGGATGGTGGCCGCCCTCGCGCTTGCGATCATCGGCGGTGGCTGGCTGATCTGGTCGGCCGACCACTTCGCCAAGCCAGAGATCTCTACTCAACTCATCACCTTCCATGTCGACAGCCCAACCCAGGTCTCTATTACCTATTACATCTCGGTCCGCACCATCGCTAAGAGCCATACCTGCACCTTGATCGCCAGCGACTACCAAGCAAATACTGTGGGCCAAAAGAGCGATCTCATACCCGCTGGCCTGCGTAGCTACACCCGAACTGTGCAGATTCCAACGCGGGCACCTGCCGCAGTAGCCTCGATCGACCACTGCGCTTAACCCGCATGCCCATTTTTTCCGGGTGGGTTAAACTTTTCCTCTTATGACAAATCAGACGTGGCTCACCCAAGAGGCAGCAGACCGACTTCGCGCCGAATTAGCCGAACTCGAAGGACCTAAGTTCGCTGATATCGTCAAGAAGATCGAGGCAGCTCGCGCAGAGGGCGACCTCAAGGAGAACGGTGGCTACCACGCCGCTCGCGAAGAGCAGGGCAAGATCGTGGGACGCATTCGTCAGCTCAAGCACATGCTTGAAAATGCACATATTGGAAACCCACCAGAGAGTGAATCTGGCGTAGTAGGTCTTGGCATGATCATCACCATCGATATGGCCGGCGATGAGATGACATTCCTCCTTGGCTCGCGCGAAATTGCCAGCGGCGATGTCGATGTCTATTCAGAGAAGTCACCACTAGGCGCAGCTGTACTCGGCTCAAAGGTTGGCGACACCGTCAGCTACGAAGCGCCTAATAAGAAGGTCTTCCCAGTGAAGGTCCTCGACGCCAAACCTTTCTAATTACTCGCTAGCGACTATTGGCGTTCTTATAACGACGCACACTAAGCGGCATAAAGATCGCCATCAAGACCACCATATAGAAAAGTGATGTGGTGATCGGATGTTCGCTCGGATAAGAATGCGCAGTTACTCCAAATACATTGTGAAAACCAAAGAGTTGGCGAGTGGCCGCCACCATTGTTGATACCGGATTCCACTCTGCAAAATATTGAAGCGGCTTTGGCATAGAAGTTGTCGAGGCAAAGGCATTTGAGAGGAAGGTGAGCGGGAAGGTAAAGAGGAAGGAGACGTTTGCAACTACTCGTGCATCCTTTGAGATCAACCCAGCAAAGACGCCACACCACGAAAGTGCGTAACCAAAGAATAAGAGCAGTACAAAACCGGCAAAAATATGGAGCAAGCTCGAAGTTGGGCGCCAGCCGACGATGTAGCCAGCAACGCCCATCACAACTAAGACCACAATATTAAGCAGGCCATCGCCAAGAGTTCGACCCATCACCACTGCAGAACGTGAGATCGGAAGCGATCGGAAGCGATCAATTAACCCTTTCTCCATATCCTGCGCCAACCCTTGAGCGGTCGCGGCCAGGGTAAAGGTGACTGTCTGCACAAAAATTCCGGGCATTAGGAGTTGGACATAACCGCCAGGAATACCTGCGCCAAGGCCACCAAATACATAGCGAAAGAGCAGAACAAACATCACCGGCTGAATAGTGTTGAAAATAAGGACTTCTGGCACGCGAGTGAGTTGAAGTAATTGGCGCTTAGTGATGACAAGCGCGTCACTGATGGAGTTCATCGCACTACTCATTTGCCTGCTCCCTTCTTACGCTTCTTCCCTTGTGTTTCGGTTTCATCGCCAGCTACTACTTCGGCTGCATGGCCGGTTATCGACATAAATACATCGTCGAGTGACGGGCGTTTGAGCGCGAGATCGAGCGGGCGGATCGATGCGGCATCTAACTCGCGAACGACGTTGACGAGAGAGTCGGTGCCAGAAAGAACTGGCGCAGTAATTTTGCGTAGACCATGATCGACAGAGCTCTTTGCGCCAGCAATGCGTTCGATCACGCTCTGGGCAGCAGTGATATCGGACTCGGCGACAACAATCTCGAGTCGCTCTCCACCTACTTGGCTCTTGAGCGCATCCGAAGTTCCACGTGCAATCACCTGGCCACGATCGATCACGACAATGTCATCTGCTAATTGATCTGCTTCCTCAAGATATTGAGTTGTCAGCAACAGTGTGACGCCTTCTTTTACCAAGCTTTGAATGACTTCCCACATCTCCATCCGACCACGTGGATC
>CAIZGZ010000217.1 GCA_903932695.1 uncultured Actinomycetes bacterium
ATCTGTACCAAATGACCAACCAATAACCCAGAGCTCTTTTACGTGGAGTTCGTTGAAGCAGAAATCGATGGCAGCAAGTACATCGTGCTTCTCTTCGCCGCCATTATCAAAGACGCCTTCGGAGGTTCCGGCCTCACTCGTAGTGCCACGAGTATTAAATCGAATGACCTCGATACCCGCCATCGCAGGTAACCGGTTAGCCGCCTTCTTATAAACATGGCTATCCATCATGCCGCCACCGCTGGGATTAGGGTGAAGGCAGAGCAGCGATGCGTGGGTGGCGCCGAGTGGGGTCGCAACTTCCCCGATTAATGAGAGGCCGTCGCTGGTTCGGATCGTGATGGGGCGGCGATTAGCCGGCAAAATACTGCTTGGACGTATTAACTCTGGCACGAAATAAGTTTAGTCTTACTCCATGAGCACTCTTATCTCTTACTCTCCTCGTACCGGCGAAGAGATCGGTCGCTACATCGACTCCTCTGCGGAGCAGGTCCAGGAGGCTGTCGCCCGAGCCCAGATCGGTGCCAAACATTGGCAGGCGATTGGCTTCGGTGGCCGCAAGGCGATCTTGAAGCAATGGGCGGCGTTGATCGGCTCACGTATGGATGAGATCGCAGAGTTGATTGCAGCCGAGACCGGCAAACCTAAGAGCGATGCCATGCTCGAAATCTCCCTCACTCTTTCGCACTTAAGCTGGGCGGCGAAGAAGGCCCCACGTTACTTGGGCACATCACGCCGTGCGCCAGGAATTTTGCTGGCCAATATGAGCGCTAAAGTTGAACACGTCCCCTACGGTGTTGTGGGAGTCATTGGGCCTTGGAATTATCCGATCTTCACCCCGATGGGATCGATCGCCTACGCACTTGCGGCTGGAAACGCGGTTGTCTTTAAGCCCAGCGAGTTCACACCAGGTGTTGGCCACTGGTTGGGCGAGACTTTCAATCAAGTCGCCCCCAACGCAAATGTCTTCTTTGTCGTCACCGGCGGAGCGGAGACCGGCGTGGCATTAACACATAGCGCAATCAATAAATTGGCATTTACGGGTTCAACTGCGACCGCTAAGAAAGTTGCTGCTGCGTGTGCAACGCGAATGATCCCGGTGGTCCTGGAATGCGGTGGTACTGATCCTGCAATTATTGATGCAGATGCCGATATCGCACGAGCAGCTGAGAATGTGCTCTGGGGAGCAATGTCGAATGCCGGTCAGACTTGTATCGGGATGGAACGGGTCTATGTGCACGAAGCGGTGGCAGATCAATTCATCGCGCAGATCGTTGCCATGGGATCAGAACTCAAAGCTGGCGTTAATTACGGACCTGCGACCATGCCATCTCAACTAAAAGTTATTGATGCGCATATTCAAGACGCGGCGCAGAGAGGTGCGACTTTCTTGCTAGGTAGCGCCAGCTCAGTCCAGCCGCCATTCGTGGAGCCAACGATCATTACCGACCTTGCCGAAGAGAGCCTGGCAATTAGCGAAGAGACATTTGGGCCAACGCTGACCATCACCCGAGTTGCTTCGATGGCCGATGCGATTGCGAAATCCAATGCAAGCAAATACGGCTTAGGTGCATCCGTCTGGTCAAAACGCAATGGCCAAACGATCGCGTCACAACTCGAGTGCGGCATGGTCTCGATCAACTCTGTGATCGCCTTTGCCGGTGTATCAACCCTGCCCTTTGGTGGAACGAAAGACAGTGGTTATGGTCGGATTCATGGACCAGAAGGTCTGCGTGAGTTCACCTATATGCGCTCTGTCGTCGGGCCGATCTTTAACTTACCGATCACCTTCACCACCTTTAAGCGCAGCGCCTTTGCCGACAAGGTAGTCAAGAATGCGAGTAAATTCCTCGCGCGATAGCGTGAACTATTTCGTTACTAGTTCTTGGGTTAGTAACGAGGCGCATTTCTGCTGCGCTCGGTATTAGGCCGACGCTGATCTTTCTTTGCCCAGCACGCAGTATGCCAATGTCGACGTGAATCGATATCGTCATCAATCCAAGCAACGATATGTGGGGTTGCGGTAGGTATGAGTTGGTCGCACCCCGGGCAGCGATACGGTTTCGTGGAGCTCGAACCCGTGATTTTCCGGACCGAGTAGATCCCCTCGTGGTGCTCTTCAATGGTGTGAAATGAGGTCGCGGGATCCCGATCAGACTCTGGGCGGCCACCCTTGCGGTTGGGCTTAGGGTGATTTCTACGCGGGCTCACCCCACTATTCTCGCGCATTTGCGCAGAATAATTAACTTGAAATTGCTTGGGTGCGAGAGAATAGAGCCATGGTTCTGGCTATCGATGTACGCGGTTTGGTCAAGGAGTACGAAGGTCGACGCGTCGTTGACGGGATTGACCTACAGGTTGAATCCGGTGAGATCTTTGCCATCCTCGGCCCCAACGGAGCCGGCAAGACAACAACGGTTGAAATTCTCGAGGGTTATCGCAACCGAGATGGTGGCGATGTCACAGTGCTTGGAACTGACCCAGGATCCCTCGGGGTACACGCCGCCACCTGGCGTAATCGAATCGGCATCGTGCTTCAATCAACCGGCGATGTTGGTGACCTCACCGTGCGTGAGACGGTTCACCATTTTTCACACTATTACAGCAAGCCTCGCAATCCAGAAGAGGTGATTGACCTCGTAGGACTGAGAGAAAAGGTCGATGATCGAGTCGGTAATCTCTCTGGCGGTCAACGCCGTCGCCTTGATGTAGCTCTCGGAATTATCGGTTCACCCGAGATTCTCTTTCTCGATGAACCAACCACCGGCTTTGATCCAGAAGCGCGACGTGCGTTCTGGGAGTTGATCTTGGCGCTGAAGGCGGCTGGCACAACTATTGTGCTCACGACTCACTATCTCGATGAAGCCGAAGCCCTCGCCGATCGGGTTGCGGTCATTCAAGGCGGAAAAATTCTTGAGATCTCGACTCCCGAAAAGTTAGGTGGTCGGGCTAGTGCTAAAGCGCGTATCAGCTGGTTGCAAGATGGGGTTGTGCAACAAGTCGAGAGCGATGACCCAACAAAGGAAGTCATAGCGCTGAGTGCCAAATTTGGCGGCGAGGTACCAGAGCTTGAGGTTCGTCGACCATCGCTAGAAGATATTTATCTGAGAATGATTGAGGGTAAGTGATGAAAACTCTTCGACTTGGCATCTTGCGCGGCAATATGGAGATCAAGCAATTCCTACGTCGCCGCGAATCTGTCGTCTTTACGCTCTTCTTTCCGGTCCTGCTGCTCTTTATCTTTGGCTCAGTTTTTAAGAATTCGATCGCGCCAGGTGTCTCGTTTAGTCAGTACTTTGTTGCCGGAATGATTGCCTCTGGCCTGGTCAATACCGGCTTCCAAAGCATCGCGATCAACATTCCGATGGAGCGCGAACTAGGTGCGCTGAAGCGATTGCGCGGCACTCCCCTTTCACCGGTCTCGTTTTTTATCGGTAAAACGATCATGGTCTTTGCCACAATGGCGATACAAGTATTTCTCTTGCTCTTCTTTGGCGCTCTTCTCTTCCATCTCCACCTCCCAACATCTGGCGGGTTGTGGCTGAGATTTACCTGGTTGGTTCTACTGGGAAGCGGCTGCTCCACTGTGTTGGGCATCGCGATGTCATCGATCATCAAGAGTGGTCGAGGCGCCGCAGCGGTGGTTTCACCGCTTGTCATCATCTTGCAATTCATTAGTGGCGTCTTCTTTGTCTTCTCCCAACTACCAGGCTGGATGCAGAAGTTTGCTGCGATCTTCCCACTCAAGTGGCTGACCCAAGGGATGCGCTCTGTCTTCTTACCCAAGAGTTTTGCTTCGCAAGAGGTTGCTCATAGCTGGGAGATTGGCCGCACCTCGGTTGTACTCGGCATCTGGTTGGTCGTGGGAACCCTGCTCGCCATTCGCTCCTTTAAGTGGTCCAAGCAGTAATGCGTAGAGCAATCATTGTCGGAGTGCTGGCAGCAAGCCTGCTTGGCGTAACTGCTTCGCACGCTGCAACAGCCAAACCGACAGCTAAGCCAACCATCAAGACGGCTGTTAAACCAGCCGCTAAGCCATCGTCGAAAGCAACTGCTAAGCCAACTGCTAAGGCCACCACGAAGCCAACGACACATAAGGCCGTTGTTCATCACTATTACTATCGCCCGCGTCCGCGGATTGGGGTTGCGCCATCACCCGCTGCGCAGTGGCCACCACAAGGATTTACGCCATCACCATCAAAGAGCGTCTATGCGCGCGTACCTAGCGGTCAAGAGTTATTGGGGATTCTCTCTGCCAGCCAATCACCATCCCAGGCAGTGAATCAGTGTGCTCCAGATCCGAAAAATCCTTCGCTCCAAGCTGTTGGCTGTGGCGCAGTGCTTGCTGCTTCTGCAACTGGCTGTTCGTGGTGGGAGGTAACATCAGATCTGCGCGGACCGGATCCAACAAATAGCGCGAGCATTATCACCCTCGGTTCGCTACGCACGCTCTCTGCTGGAACCGCAGCGCATAGCGTGAGCGCAATTATTCTCGTGAGTGGAGTTCCGTTGGTCAACGGCTTGAAGTTTTCGAATATTCAAGTGATCTGTCACCCAGATCAAACCAATGAGAACGTTCCGAGTGATAATTTCACTCCGGCTCCCGGTGTCGACTTCATACCTGCGCCAACTCCGACTGCGACGCCGGCGCCAAGTCCTACGCCATCGGCCAGCAACTCTTAATTAACGATTAGCTCCGGGAACCCAGAGCACATCACCAATCTCTTTGTTGGAGACTCGAGCAATCACAAAGAGTAGATCTGAGAGTCGGTTTAAATACTTTGCGGTGAGCGGATTAACACCAGCACCAAATGAGTGAATTGCATGCCAGGTAGAGCGCTCAGCACGACGAACAACTGTGCGCGAGACATGAAGTAACGAGGCAGCAGGAGTTCCGGATGGCAGGACAAAAGAGCGAAGCGGTTCGAGTGACGCGTTGTAAAGATCAATCTGTTCCTCAAGATAGGTCACCTGAGTATCGAGAACTCGCAGCGGCTCATGCGGTGGGTTGTCGATTACGGGAGTGCAGAGATCTGCGCCAACATCAAAGAGGTCGTTCTGGATACGTACCAAGAGCTTGGTGATCGCTTCGTCGGTAATCCCACCGAGTGAGAGCACAACGCCGATAGTGGAGTTAGCCTCATCAACGTCGGCATATGCCTCAAGACGTGGATCATTTTTCGAGGTACGACTCATATCCCCCAAAGAGGTTGTGCCATCATCGCCGGTTTTTGTATAGATACGCGTCAGATTAACCATGAGGTGAGCCTATTCGAGCGGGTACGATCAGACCAGTTAAAATAGGAAACCAGCCAGATCAACCCAGGCCAGCCCAATAAGAAGGTAGGAAGATGACCGAGAGTTCAACCGCTCTTCGCATTCATGGCCCTGCCCGTCTCCAGGGCGAGGTGAGCGTGACTGGCGCCAAGAACTCTGCCCTTAAGTTGATGGCGGCCTCACTCCTGGCCCCGGGCAAGAACACTCTTCGCAATGTGCCAGATATTGCCGATGTTGGGATTATGTCCGAGCTCCTGCGTCGCCTTGGTTGCGCTGTCGAGTTTGATCCTACGACCAACATCATGACTATTGATGTGCCGCAAACCCCGGCGCATATCGCTGAATACGACTTAGTTCGCAAGATGCGCGCCTCGATCAATGTGCTTGGGCCGCTCCTCACTCGAGTTCATCAGGCTGATATCTCACTGCCAGGTGGCGATGCGATCGGCTCTCGCGGTCTAGATTTTCATATTGCTGGCCTGGAAGCGATGGGCGCTCAGATCACCTTTGAACACGGCTTTATTATTGCAACCGCGCCAAATGGCCTTCACGGCGCAGAGATCGAACTCAAATTTCCAAGCGTAGGCGCGACTGAAAATATTATGACTGCAGCGACCTTGGCCACTGGCTCAACCATCATTCACAACGTCGCCCGCGAACCCGACATCATCGATCTCGGTGAGTACCTCATCAAGATGGGTGCAAAGATCGAGGGTCTCGGATCGCCAACAATCACCGTCCATGGTGTGACCGAATTACATGGAGCCGATCACGCCACACTCCCCGATCGCATCGTGACTGGTACCTGGGCTTTTGCGGCAGTAATGACTCGTGGCGATATCACGATCAAAGGTGGCCGCGCGGATCACTTAGAGATTCCGCTCGATAAATTGGTAGCCGCAGGTGCGGTGATCACCTCCACACCCGATGGTTTTCGCGTGAAGATGGACCAACGGCCGATCGCGGTTGATATCGCAACGCTTCCCTACCCAGGATTTCCGACCGATCTACAACCCATGGCGATCGCGCTTAACGCAGTTGCCACCGGTAGCGCTATCGTCACTGAGAATGTCTTTGAAGCCCGATTTATGTTTGTCAATGAATTGCAACGCTTAGGCGCATCGATCACGGTAGATGGCCACCATGCCGCAATTTCTGGCAAGGAGCAGCTCTCCGGGGCTCCGGTCGCCGCTACTGATATTCGAGCTGGTGCCGGACTCGTTCTGGCCGCCTTATGCAGCGACGGCATCACCATTGTGGAAGATGCCTTTCATATCGAACGTGGCTATCCCAACTTTGCCGAGAACCTCACTGCACTTGGCGCACACGTCGAAGTAATATAAAAAAATCGGCCCCATCATGCGATGGGGCCGAAACTTGATCTAGCGGCGCTTTACTTAACGATCTCTTCGCCTAGGACTGATACTCGATCCTTGTTGACGGAGATAAAGCCACCAGCCATATTGAAATCCGATGTGCTGCCATCTGAGCTCTTCACGGTGATGATTCCAGGAACAAGCACTCCGAGGAGTGAGATATGTCCTGGCATGATTCCGATATCGCCATCGAGTGTGCGTGCAGAGACCATTGTGGCCTCACCCGACCAGACGCGCTTTTCGGGTGAGACTACTTCAACGGTGAGGTTTGCCATGGAGTTAAGCCTTAGCCAACTCTGCTGCCTTGCGCTCTACATCTTCTAGACCGCCGCACATGAAGAATGCCTGCTCTGGAACGTGGTCATACTTTCCATCAGCGAGAGCCTCGAATGCTTCGATGGTCTCTGAAAGTGGAACGAATGATCCGTCGATTCCGGTGAAGACCTTCGCAACGAATGTGTTCTGTGACAAGAAGCGCTGGATACGACGTGCGCGACCGACCAAGATACGGTCTTCTTCTGAGAGTTCATCGATACCCAAGATGGCGATGATGTCTTGAAGATCCTTGTAGCGCTGCAAGATCTGCTTTACACGGTTAGCAACACGGAAGTGGTGCTCGCCGATGTAACGTGGATCCAAGATGCGCGAAGTTGAGTCAAGTGGATCCACCGCAGGGTAGATACCAAGCTCAGAGATTGGACGAGACAACACTGTTGTCGCATCCAAGTGGGCGAATGTTGTGTGAGGAGCTGGGTCGGTGATGTCATCGGCAGGGACGTAAATCGCCTGCATCGATGTGATCGAGTGACCACGTGTTGAGGTAATGCGCTCCTGCAACTGACCCATCTCATCAGCAAGTGTTGGCTGATAGCCCACAGCTGATGGCATACGTCCGAGAAGTGTTGAAACCTCTGAACCTGCTTGGGTGAAACGGAAGATGTTATCGATGAAGAGCAGAACGTCTTGCTTCTGAACATCGCGGAAGTACTCAGCCATTGTGAGAGCTGAGAGCGCAACGCGTAGACGCGTTCCAGGTGGCTCATCCATCTGACCGAAGACCAAGGCGGTCTTGTTGATGACGCCAGTCTCGGTCATCTCAAGGAAGAGGTCGTTACCTTCACGGGTACGCTCACCAACACCGGCGAATACAGATACGCCACCGAAGTTTTCAGCTACACGGTAGATCATCTCTTGAATCAAAACGGTCTTACCTACACCAGCACCACCGAAGAGGCCGATCTTTCCACCACGTACATACGGTGTAAGAAGATCGATGACCTTGATACCGGTCTCGAACATCTCGGTCTTTGACTCGAGTTGATCGAAGGCAGGGGCGGTACGGTGGATTGGCCAACGCTCTTTAACATCGAGTGAGGATGTTGGAACGTCGAGTGACTCACCGAGGGTGTTAAAGACGTGACCCTTGGTGACATCACCAACAGGGACTGAGATAGGAGCGCCGGTATCGGTAACAGCTGCGCCACGGACCATGCCGTCGGTTGGCTGCATCGAGATGGCACGAACGACGTTATCGCCGATGTGCTGCGCTACCTCGAGGGTAAGCGTGCGCTTCTCGCCAGAGAGTGTGACTTCAACCTGAAGTGCGTTGAAGATCGCTGGCATCGCATCGGCAGGAAATTCAATATCGACGACCGGTCCGATTACTCGGGCAACACGACCGTGCTTTCCTGTAGTTGTCTCTGACATCATTCGCTCCCTGCGCTAGCTGAGGCAAGCGCATCTGCGCCGCCAACAATTTCACTGATCTCTTGAGTAATTTCGGCCTGACGAGCCGCGTTTGCAAGTCGGGTAAGTGACTTGATGAGCTCATCAGCATTGTCAGTTGCTGACTTCATTGCGCGACGGCGAGCTGCGTGCTCTGAAGCAGCAGATTGCAACAACGCGTTGAAGACTCGGGCTTCGACGTAGCGTGGAAGTAGTGCATCAAGTACACCTTCTGCGCTTGATTCGAATTCGTACATTGGCATGATTCCGCGAGGCTCTGCTGATTCTGACTTATCTGCAAGTGGCAGAAGCTGATCAGAGAGTGGCTCTTGGGTGATCATGGACTTAAATTGAGTAAAGACGATGTGAAGCTCATCTGCTCCGGTCTCGCCGAGGAAGTTCTCGATCAAGGCGTTTGAGACCTCTTTTGCATTCTCAAAGGTTGGGTTATCCGAGAAGCCCGTCCATGAGCCCGCAATCTCGCGATTACGGAAGCGATAGAAGTTCACAGCCTTGCGACCGATCAAATATGCATCGACCTCGAGGCCGCGACCACGAAGGTTTGCGATAACCGCATCGCCCTCTTTGATCGCTGCGTTGGAGTAAGCACCAGCCATACCGCGGTCTGCGGTAATCACCAACACTGCGGCGCGCTTTGGGTTGTGCGCTGGGCTAGTCAGAGGATGGACTGTGTTTGAGAAGGTAGCCACTGCGCTCACGGCGTTGGTCAACTCGTTGGCATACGGCGATGAAGCCGCAACGCGTTGCTGCGCCTTGACGATACGAGAGGCAGAGATCAACTCCATGGCTCTTGTAATCTTCTTAGTCGCCTTTACCGAACGCATTCGGCGGCGATAGATACGAAGTTGGGCACCCATGAGTTACTTACTTACCTGCACTCGCGGTGAATTGAGTCTTAAATGATTCAACTGCCTTCTCGAGAGCGGCGACGGTGTCATCGCTGAGCTCCTTGGTGGTCGAGATTACTTCGAAGATTGAAGCGTGTGAGTGTGAGATGTAATCCAAGAACTCAGCTTCAAAGCGACGAATATCTGCAACTGGAATTGAATCCATCTTGCCGGTTGTACCAGCCCAGATTGAAACCGCCATGCGCTCTACTGAGTATGGTGAGTACTGACCCTGCTTGAGGAGTTCGACCATGCGAGCTCCGCGCTCAAGTTGTGCCTTTGAGGCAGCATCAAGATCAGAACCGAAAGCTGCGAAAGCTTCGAGTTCACGATACTGAGCAAGATCAAGACGCAAGCGACCAGCGATCTTCTTGATCGCCTTTGTCTGCGCAGAACCACCAACGCGTGATACCGAGATACCTACGTTGATCGCTGGGCGAACGCCAGCGTTAAAGAGATCGGTTTCGAGGAAGCACTGACCGTCGGTAATCGAGATGACGTTGGTCGGAATGAAGGCAGATACGTCATTACCCTTTGTTTCGATGATTGGTAGGCCGGTCATTGAACCGCCACCGAGCTCATCGGAGAGCTTTGCGCAACGCTCGAGCAGACGTGAGTGTAAGTAGAAGACGTCTCCTGGGTAAGCCTCACGACCTGGTGGACGACGAAGC
>CAIZGZ010000218.1 GCA_903932695.1 uncultured Actinomycetes bacterium
ACTCGAACCAGATATTTCCCTGGCGCCACTGTTTTCCACTCTCATTCGCGAGAATCCAGCACCACACTCTTGTTACCTGAGATTGCCTGATCTTGAAATAGCTTCAGCTTCACCAGAACTTTTCTTGCGCAAACGCGGATCGGAGTTATTAACCAGCCCGATCAAAGGTACTCGTGCGCCGACGAATGATAGTGAACCGTTCTCCGAAAAAGATCGGAGTGAGAACCTGATGATTGTTGACCTTATGCGAAACGACCTCAACCGCGTCAGTGCGGTAGGCACGGTAAAGGTCAATGATTTCTTGCGTCACGAAGCCCATCCCGGTCTTGAGCACCTGGTATCAGATGTAACTTCAACCGCGGCCGAATACGTGAAGGTAAGTGAGATTATCTCTGAACTTCTGCCTCCTGGTTCGGTGAGCGGAGCACCTAAACACTCAGCTCTCAAAATTATTAGGGAGAACGAAGGAGTAACACGCGGCCCGTACTGTGGTGCGATTGGCTACGTGTGGGATGGCGATATCCATCTCAATGTGGGAATTCGAACTTTTTGGAAGAGCGGAGAACTCCTCAAATTCGGGACAGGTGCAGGCATTACGTGGGGGAGTGACCCAGCTAGTGAATGGGCGGAGACAGAACTGAAGTGTGACCGATTGATCTCTCTCGCCGGTGGTTTGCGATGATCACTCTTGGCTCAGTGGACTCTGATGGTTGGCTACGTGGTGAAGGGCTTTTCGAGACCATCCGACTCGAAGGAGTGGTGCCACTATTACTCGATGAGCATGTAGCGCGCATTTCTGGATCAATCTCACGTCTCGACTATCCATTGAAAATCAACGATATTAAAACTCTTGTGCGTGATCTTGCCGCTGAGTCAGTTTGGGAATTTGGAAGGTTGCGTTTGATGGTGAGTAATACCGGGGATTTAGGAATCTCTATCACTGAGTACAAACCGAGTGAGACATCGATACAGATCACAATTGCCGATCTGGATCCATCGATATCGCAAGGTGGGGAGAAGAAGTTCCCGTATTTGAGTCGATTTCAAAAGGTTAACTCCCTCGCGGAGCGTGGTTTCGATGAGGCGATCTTGATCGATGAGCGCGGACTTTTGACCGAGGGCTATACCTGCAACTATGCATTTCTGATCGACGATGAGTGGGTGACGCCCAAAGCCGGAAGAGATGTCTTACCCGGTGTAGTTCGAGGTTTCGCTCTTCAATCTGGGTATCTCAGGGAGTCAGAGATTTCGCACCATGACCTGGCAAAAATAAACTCGGCAATCGCACTGTCCTCGCTGCGTATCGCCTCGGTGGTCACAAGTATTGATTCTCGCGAACTGCCTAACCTTTGGGCCTCTCAATCGCTCCGCTCTCGAATAAGCGCGGATCTGCTGGGTGGTTAGGTAGTATTCGAACATGGCACAGATCAAGATTACGGTCGATGGAGAAGCACGGGTAGTTGAATCCGATCAGCGCCCAACGCACCTCTTCGCTGACAACCCAAAAATCGTTGTCGCTCGAATCAATGGTGAGATCCGCGATCTCTGGACCGAGCTCTCCGATGGCGATCAGATCGAATCCATTTCTATTGACTCACCAGATGGACTGAGCGTACTTCGCCACTCAACAGCGCACGTTTTGGCGCAGGCGGTCCAGGAAGTCTTCCCAGAGACCAAACTAGGAATCGGGCCTCCGATTACCGATGGCTTCTACTATGACTTTGATCCAGCAAAGCCATTTACACCAGAGGATTTAGAGAAGCTTGAAAGCGCAATGCGCAAGATCATTAAAGCGGGACAACGTTTTCGACGTCGCGTTGTTACCGAAGAGCAAGCGCGCGTAGAACTCGCCCAAGAGCCGTATAAGTGTGAACTCATCGGAATCAAGGGTGGAGATAGCGAAGCGAGCGTTGAAGTTGGCGGCGCCGAACTTACTATTTATGACAATCTTGGCCGCGATGGCGAACCAGCATGGAAAGACCTTTGTCGTGGTCCGCATCTGCCTTCCACA
>CAIZGZ010000219.1 GCA_903932695.1 uncultured Actinomycetes bacterium
GTTTGTAGATGCAGAGCTTGGTCTCGCACAAGAATTGGCGAGAGCACAAGAAGCGTGAGTGCTACACCTAAGCAGAGGAGTGCGCTTCGTTTGCTTATGGTGTGAACTGTGATCGAAATGGGGGTTGGCACGCTCTTATTAAAGATCAGACCCGCGATTGCTCCCGCGATCAACCCTAAGAGCTGGAGGTATGGATTGCTCACAAAGGCAAAATAGATTGCGCTACATACCGCGATTGCTTGTGTTGTGCGGTTTTTCGCAAATCGCTTCACCATATGCCGAAGCGCGTTGAGCACGACCAGGGCAATTACTACTTTGACAAGCCAGAGGGTTAGCCGGTTTGAACCGAGATTGCCGACATGAAGTAGAGAGAGCAGATACATCAACGCTGCAGATGGAAGAGTGAAGCCCAGCCAAAATAGCCCCGCCCCAAGGTAACCACCACGCTCGAGCCCCAATGCCATTCCAACTTGGCTGCTGGTTGGCCCGGGCAAGAGTGCGGCGAGTGAGAGAAATCCCTCAAACTCGGCGTTACTGGCCCACTTATCTTCTGCGATTAATTTCTTTGAAAAAATTTTGAGATGAGCGGTTGGTCCGCCAAAGCCACGTACCCCAAGCATGATCGCGCTCGTGAAAATCTTGAGGTGCTCTCTCATTGGGTGATCAATCTAGCAATCGCGAACGCTTGCTTTCTAATCTCTGGAATAGCCGTACTCTCAAATGCCTCACCTGAGCGGAGCGGACCAATTGCATAGATAGAACGGTATGGCAGACCTTGCGAATTCAACAGCCGACCAGTGAGTACATCCACTGAAAGTCCCATATTGAGCGGACCACGATTGGTCTTTGCCTCTTCTACTAATGTAAGTGAGAGTGGATCGGAGAGCTCATAATCTCGACCGATGCAGAGCGCTAAATAATCTCCCGAGAACTCTCTTCCATCTTCGAGTATCACTCTTACATCCTTATTCCCCGCCGAGAGTTCGCGCACTGTGCCTTGAACGATAGTGAGCCGTCCGTTCGCAATTGACTCATCCACCTGATCTGCGACATCAGGCGCGATGCGATGTCGACGCCGAGACCATGCCGAGCCATCGCTTCTCAAAAACACTTCGCGCTCCTGTGCGCTAAATCCACGCCACATCTCTTGCGTGATCGGCCGAAGCCCGTCGATCGCCTCACGCCAAGAATCTCCCGCGGAGGCTAAGTAGTGACGTAGCTTTTCAAGGGTCGATACTTCGTCAAGAGAGGGAGTGTATGGGGTGATCGATTTTTGAGAGTGGCGCTCAGGCAAATTACCTGAACCTGAAATCGCCGTGACCGTGTTGTTAATATCTCGAGAGAGGTGAGTCATTGCCAGATCGATAAAGCTCAAACCGGTTCCAAAACAGAGCAAATGCGTTGATTCAGGAAGGGCATCGCCGTTCCAGACATCACGAATAATTCGATCTGAGGCCGGAAAATTGTTGAGAAACTCTGGGATACGAGCCGCTCCATGACCCATCGCCAAAATTACGGTGGAATAACTCTTTA
>CAIZGZ010000220.1 GCA_903932695.1 uncultured Actinomycetes bacterium
AAGAGCACCTCACGCACAACCCAAGGGAGAACCCGATGAAGCGCTGGCTGAGAAATCTTCTCGTTGTACTAACTGTTTTAATTATTGCGGGAGTGTCCGGCGTGCGTGTTACACACCCAAAGGGCGGTCTCTCTAACGCACTTGGCCCTGCACATTCAGGCCTAGCCATCTATCTCAAGGGTAATTCGGTAAAGACCGGCGACAAGGTTGTCTATGTGAGCCAAGACACCAAGCATTCACCAGCTCTAGGAAATGTCTCTGGCGTTAATCCAAAGTATTACGATGTTGAAAATGGAAAGTTCATCGAGGGTGTTAATACCCCTGAGGTCCAAGGAAAACTTGTGATCATCATTCCATTTATCGGCTGGCTCCTCTAAGCCGTAGTAACGAATACCTAGAGTCGAACCCAAAGACCATGATCGAATTTGAGAGCGTCCCTCGTCGACGATTACGTCGCAAGCCGGTCTATTTGGCTGCAATCGCGCTCTTGGCCGTTACATCTGTCTTTGCGGCCACATCGTCACTTACCAGAGGCACGGCAATTGAATATGGCCAAGGCGTCTTCCAAGTCAAGGTCTGTGATACCTGGATTGGAATCAATCTCAAAACAATTTTAGAGCCAAGCGGATATCAATCAGGCCCCGGCGGATATTACGTCAATCAATTGCAGATCATCGGACTCGACTCCGGCGCCTGCTCTGGTAGCAATTTACAGCTTTCGCTCTACACAACCGGTAACTCATCACCGCTTCCGCTCTTTGTCGGAACAACCGCAACCGGCACTACTCAAGCAACAAATGTGACGATGTCGGTCAACACCAGTTATTACGCAAGCCGCAAGGGTCAAGTGGAGCTGATCAACCCGGCAGGTACGTTGACCAGGACTGACGGCAACGAGCGCATCACGCCAGATTATGATTCAAATAATAACTTTGACGGTATTTACAACATTATCTTCACCACACCACTCGCACTGGCAAGCGCTGTCAATACGATCACGTTGCAAAGCACGGCGCAGTAATGACATCCCTACACCCCACCAAAGAGGCGTTGATTGCTACCACCGCGGCGCTTATCGAAACCCATGCCATTAATGAGATCACCAGCGAACAGGTACTCGAAATCTCCGGCGTATCTCGCGGCTCGCTCTATCACCACTTTGAGGATTTTCCAGAGCTGCTTGAGGCCGCCCAAGTTCGTCGCTTCGCCAGCTATGTAGATTCATCGATCAAAATTCTCTGGAGCGTATTGGCCACCAGCAAGACCCGCGATCAGATGGTAGAGAAGATTCGCGAAGTTACTATGCTCACGCAATCACCAACGATGGCTAAATCACGGCTCGATCGAGTCAATGCGATCGCCAAAATTTCGCATAACCCACGAATGGCGGCAGCTTTGGGGGCAGAGCAAGAACGACTGACGAATTCAATCGCCGATCTCTATCTTGAGGTATGTCACCGAGGCTGGGGAAACCCCGCCCTCGATCCACGAGCAATCTCAGTGATGATTCAGGCTTATACGCTCGGTCGAATCGTGGATGATTTCACGCCAGAACATATTGGCCAAGAAAAGTGGGAGAGTCTGATTTCAACGATTCTGGAGACGGTCTTCTTTCCAGCTCGGTAAGCCGGTTATTCCAGGCTGACCTTCACTCCAGGCAGAGCGGTGAAGTTAGTGAGAAGAAGGGCTCTCGACCAGCTTGCTGGTCTCGTCCTGAATGTTTGCCGCCACGGTCTTGAGGCGCTCCGAGTACTCCTTGGCATGGTGAGCACAGAAAAGGAGCTCTCCGCCGTTGAGGAGGGTGGCACGAACGTAGGCTTGTGCACCGCAACGATCGCAACGATCAACCGCGTTTAGTGGTGTCTGCTCGAGAATGACTTGCTCGCTCATGGACATCTACCTCTCTACTTCATGCTTATGTACTGGAGTAACAGTAAAGCATCCGGCTTTATTCCGCCCGCGAATATCTTGCAGATAACTCAGATTTATTACCTATCTCACTCTCAAACGAGAGAAAATTGGCTCAAACTGCCTCTAGATGAGCGGAATCTCGGCTCTGGCTGGATAACCTTGGCCCTTATGGCTACCGATGATAAGACCGCGACAACCGCCAATGGCTATACCGCTAAGGACCTAGCCGTCCTTGAGGGGTTAGATGCCGTCCGCAAGCGCCCAGGAATGTATATCGGCACGACCGACTCCCGTGGCCTCATGCACTGCCTTTGGGAGATTATCGATAACTCCGTAGATGAGTCGCTCGCAGGTCACTGCACCAAAATTGAGATTAATTTAGAGTCCGACGGCTCGATCGAGGTCCACGATAACGGCCGCGGAATTCCCGTCGACAAGGAGCCAAAGACCGGTCTTACCGGCGTCGAAGTTGTCTTCACCAAGCTCCACGCAGGCGGAAAGTTTGGCGGGGGATCTTATGCCGCATCAGGCGGTCTCCATGGCGTAGGTGCATCGGTCGTGAATGCGCTCGCATCTCGTCTTGATGTGGAAGTTGATCGCGACGGCAAGATTTATTGGATGTCATTCCAGCGCGGAAATACCGGAATCTTCGATGGCGATGGACCTAAGGCGCCATTTGAAGAGAAGTCTGGACTTCGCGTGATTGGTAAGGTTGCTGCAAAGGTAACCGGCACTCGTGTGAAGTGGTGGCCAGATCGCCAGATCTTCTTAAAAGAGGCTGAACTAAATATCGAAGATATTTACGCTCGCGCTCGCCAAACCTCCTACCTTGTTCCCGGTCTTGAGCTCGTGGTCAACGACAATCGCGGAAAGTCCAAGAGCAGCGAAACCTTCTTCCATAAAGGCGGAATCTCAGAGTTCTGTACCTTCTTGCGTCCCGACGAACCAGTCGGTGAGGTCATTCGCATCTCAGGTAAGGGCGAGTACACCGAGACCGTTCCAGTCCTTGATGACAAGGGCCACATGATGCCAACCGAAGTCAATCGTGAGATGGGCGTCGACATTGCGATGCAATGGGGCAACGGCTTTGAGACCACGATGGCCTCATTCGTAAACATCATCTCAACCCCTAAGGGCGGAACTCATACCCAAGGCTTTGAGCGAGCAGTAACCAAAGCATTTAACGACATGCTCCGTTCTTCAAAGACGCTCAAGAACAATGAAGCGGATGTGATTAAGGACGATGTGCTCGAAGGAATGACAGCGGTCGTTACGGTTCGTATGTCAGAGCCACAATTCGAGGGCCAGACCAAGGAAGTATTGGGAACTGCGGCGGCCACCAAGATCGTTTCAGCAGTCGTAGCCGAAGAACTCAAGAAGTTCTTTGAATCTACAAAGCGTATTGATAAGGCGACGGCTCGCGCAGTACTTGAGAAAGTCGCGCAGGCTTCTCGTACCCGAATTTCAGCGCGTGCACATAAAGACTTACAGCGTCGCAAGAACGCACTTGAGAACAGCTCGTTGCCGACCAAGCTCTCTGATTGTCGCTCCGATGACACCGCTCGCACAGAGCTCTTCATCGTCGAGGGTGACTCTGCATTGGGAACAACGAAGGCGGCTCGTAACTCTGAATTCCAGGCGATCTTGCCGATCCGCGGAAAGATCTTAAATGTCCAGAAAGCTTCGCTCTCGCAGATGCTC
>CAIZGZ010000221.1 GCA_903932695.1 uncultured Actinomycetes bacterium
ACCTGGACAGATTGCCATCAAATCACCAGAAATTAGTCGGCCGGTGATATCAACGACGTGGTTACCTGTCTCATCGTTAAAGAAATCCACGACTTCAAAGTTCGGTTCCCAGGTGTAATGAGGGCTCTTCTGTAGGTATTCACGCAAACCACCTAATAGCATCACTGGCTCGACTGCGGCATCTTGCTTGCAGAGCAATCCACCTTTAAACGATCCCTGGAGATTCGGTTCCAGGGCAACAATCTCTGCTTGGGTCAAGAGTGTGAATTCACGTTGCTGGGCATCAGTCATATTCGCAGCTTCTGCCATCACATCAAATTCAGCCTCGTTGAGAGCGATAGTGAGGGAGTGTTGGGCCCTAAAGCCGATATTGGCTTCTGCGCCGATCTCGGCCCAGAGTTGGCGCGCACGTAAAGCGACCTCGAGCTCTGGCCCCGCCTGTCGGCCACTTACCCAGATCAAGCCGAAATTTCGGACCGATGCGGATTGAGGCACCTGGTCACGCTCAATGTGAACCACTCTGTATCCGGCCTTGATCGCAAGGACTGCGTGCATCGTTCCGACAATGCCACCACCGACAACGACAACGCTCTTTACAGACGACTGGCTCATAGTTTCGTATTAGATCACTCCAACAACGCCACAAGGTAACGAAATGGTGTCCGTGGGATGAACGGAATTTTGGCCGTCGGAGTAGAGTTCAATAACTATGAAAAAGACCGCCTTTCTACTCGATCTGCTCTTCATCGTGCTCTTTGTCGCCATTGGTCGCCACGCACACGAACACGGAATTACAGTGCGAGGAATGGCATCGACCTTTTGGCCATTTGGGTCAGGGCTACTTGTCGGCTGGCTCTTGCTGCTTATTCTCAATCGCTCTGGCAGCACACCAAAAAATGGCGCAGTTATTGTTTGCGTGACGGTTACCGTTGGAATGTTGCTTCGAGTCATCGCCGGCCAAGGGACCGCCCTCACCTTTATTCTCGTTGCGCTCACATTTCTATCGCTCTTCTTAATCGGCTGGCGCGCACTCTTCTCGATTATCCAACGACGCTTCTCGAATAACTAGCCCTCATGAAACAACATGGCCGCGTCGCACTAGTGGGTTCTGGTGAATATCTGCCGGTGATGCAGGAGTTCGAGGAATCACTTCTCGCTGCTGGTTCATCGCGCAAGTACGTGCAGTTAGCGACCGCTGCCGGTCAAGAGAGCACCAATCGCTTGGCTTATTGGGAGCGAATTGGCCGAGAGCAGCGCGAACGAATTGGGGCCGATCAAGTATTTCTTCCGGTCTTCACTCGCGAAGATGCCATGAACGAAGAGTTGGCAAAAGAGATAGATGGCGCAGGGCTGATCTACCTCAGTGGTGGCGATCCCCATTTTTTAGCTCAAACGCTCTTTGATACTCCGGTATGGCGCGCAATCGAAGCCAACTGGCGTGCTGGTTCGTCTCTTGCCGGTTGTAGCGCTGGCGCGATGGCGATGGGCCCGGATATTCCAAATTTTCGCAAGATGAAGAGTGAAGGTTCGCAGGGGCTCGGCCTCGTTACCCATATTCGCACTATCCCCCATTACAACAAATTCTTTAAATGGATACCGGATAGCGCAGCAGAGCTATTTCTAAAAGCGCCGGCTGGAATTTCGATTGTCGGTATCGACGAAGATACCGCGATCTATAGCGATGATCTTGAGAGCTGGACGGTTCACGGTGTTGCTAGCGCTCACGTGCTTTCTAAGGATCACTCCGCTAAGTACGTCGACGGAGATACCTTCAAGGTTTAACGTAGAGGCGAACTCCTATTTGACCCAAATTTCGACACGGCGATTGGCTGCATATGCTGATTTTGAGGTGCCGACCACTGCCGGCTTGGTTGCGGCAAACCAGCCAATTTTAATCACTTTGCCTTTCAGCAAAGGCAGGATGTAATCCCTCACCGCGATGGCACGATCTTTGGAAAGCAACGAGTTGTTAACGCCGGTCTGAGAATCGCTATTTCCATAGAGCAAGACTGTGTGGTTCGTCATTGAGTTGAGTCGTGCAGCCAGCAGAGAAAGCGAAGACTTCGCGGTATTTGAGAGCGCTGTAGACCCCAGAGCAAAATGCACCGTTCCTAACTTTGACATTTCGTGAGTAGGTTGTGTGTTCGCGACAGAGGGAGGGGAGCTGACAGTAGGGGCAGGTGTCAGAATTGGAGTAGAGCTCGGTACCGTGACAGGCATTGATGAACTCGACTCAAGGTAGCTAAATTGCAGTGAATCAAGCACTGGTGCACAACCATCGTAAATTGTTAGTGTCACTGAACCGGCTGAATGGGCTGGCAACATAAACGAAAGTAGGGAGCTAGTTACAGTCCAAGACCCGAGCGGCAATGGTGTGGCATCAATAAAGATATTCGAGACACGGCAGAGAGTCTCATCAAAGTGACCCGTAACTAATTCCTTAACCCCGCCTAAGGTTGAACCAGACGATGGAGCGATAGCGATAATCGAGTCGGTTTGTGCTCTCACTTGTACAGAATTTCCAGAGTTACCGCTCTGAGCTGGCGGATTACCGATGAGCAACACTGGATCGGTTGTGATGGGGACGGTAACGGTTCCTACCTGTGTAGCAGTTGCAAGTGTCGCTAATTGCCCACCGCTTACACCATAAACAATTGTGCCTACCTGAATCTGACTATTAGTGATCACCATCGTGATTGGGTTTGGGCCAGTGACGGGTGGCACGGTGCCAGTCGCCGTTAGCCAAGATAAAACGAGCGAGAGAAAGTAGGTATTTGTGTTGGGAACGATATTGCTGAGCGATGAGATGTCACCCAGCGCATAGAGTTTTGCCGTAGCACCATCAGGAAGAGCATTGATCGGAATTGTGACCGTTCCGCTACTCGATGCCGTAGTAAATGTTCCGCTCGCTCCAATACCGGTATGAATTGGAAAGGTTGCCAGAAGGGTTAATGCACTTGAAGGAGCGTTGGCGAGAGAGTTTTGTACCCATTGAGCATAGAGCGTGACCGAGTTGTCAGGCATTGTGAAGGATGAGCCAGTAGCAGCATAGCTAGCCCCGGAACCATCAGCTGCTGTATTCCATCCCGTGAAGGTGAATCCGTCACGCGTGAGGGAACCTGAGTTGTTCAATACATTCACTGTTGTCCCAAACGGATAAGGCGAAGCACTGTCAACTGGGACAGTTCCGGTAATCGCCCCATTGGGGCTGTATGTAACGGTATTTGTATCGGTCGTGAATGAGGCCGAAAAAGCAAGATTTGTAAGAAGATTTGTATCGGTTCGAGTTGCTACGGTAGAACTATCGCTCCAGTTTGTGAAGTGATAGCCGGCAGAAGGCAGTGCAATTACAGCTGTGCCGCTTCCACCATAACTAACAGATTGCGATGCTGTTCCCGAAATACTTCCACCAGGTCCGGCAGAGTATGTAAGAGAAAATGTTTGTGGTTGAAAGGCCGCTGTAAGCGTGTGACTGCTCGCCACATTGGAGAAGGTGTAGCCGTTGGCTATTGCGCTACTGAGCGTCGGTGTGGTGAGAGATGAGAGCGAAGTGCCATCGACCGTTATCGTCTCAACTGAGTACCCGGTAGTTGGTGTAAAGGTAAAGAGTTGGCTTGAACCGGAATTCACCGATGTGGTTCCCGGTGAAATGCTTCCGTTGGATCCCTGCGTGACTGTAATGGAGTAGACCGCAGTTACCGTAAACGCGGATGCGCCAGTAACTGAACCAGTGGAGGCGTTTACGACCACATCCTTTACTCCGACAGTATTTGCCGGAATATTGATGACGATCGAGTTTGCGCTAGTACTTACGATTGTTGCTTGAACGCCACCAATCGTCACACTAGTTGCGGTAGTGAAACCCGCACCAGTGATTGTCGCGGTTCCCCCTCCAGTTGTGAGGGCAGTTGTCGGACTAATCGAAGTAAATGTTGGAGCTGGATTGCCAGGTCCTGGTGGTGGCGTCGCGGCTGCCGACTCGTAAAATTTACTGTTCGAGTAGTCACCCATCAAATATGCACCAGTGACATTGTTGCGACCAAGATACGTCGCGTTAGATAAACTGCTATCTGACCCTGTAAGCGGGGAATTAATGGGGCAATTAGTTGGAGAAACGCCGCTCGAAGCAAGACAGCTACCGCTTCCACTCTCACCGTTAAAAACCAAATAAGAAGGGGAACCTGAAGCTAGCGCCCATACTTTATAGGCGTTTGCGAAGTGAATCTCGTAGAGGTATGTACCGTCGGTTGAGATACCGTGGTCGTCGCTTGGCCAACCTGAATCGGCATCCGCAAGAATGATGTCTTCGGAGAAAGTTGGCACAACACTGGCACCGCTCCCCGCGAGAGTGTAGAGCCTCAGAACTTTGCAATACATGCCCGATGGACATTGACCCGCACCTGTACCTGTTGGCAAACTTTGATTCGGAGCACTCACCGCGCCAATTCGACCATCCGGAAAATCGATGAGGTTTCCTTGTAACCATAGGCCGCCTTGGATAAATGGCTTAGCACCTGGCAAGTTAATGACGTGGAGAGTCCAATTGGACATATCGATGCAGTCAAGGCTCGTACTGTTTCCAGTATCCGGTCGTATAAAAATGCAGCCTGCGCTATAGGCCAGCGCTCGGTTATTGAGGGCAATTACACTGAGGTTTGTGATGCTATGCACCGCAACGACAGCTCCAGCCATTGTTACTTGGCATAGTTCGGAACTGTTTACGCTTGACCGATAATAAACATAAGTACCATCGGAAGTAATTCCTCGAATCTGTGAGCCTGAGCAATCAGTTCCGTTCGAAATGCCATTGGTCGTTGTTAGATTGACAATCGATCCGCTCGATCCAATAAGCCGCGCCGATGCTGGAATCTGCCAATCAGCGTAAAGAGTGAGGCTAGTCGCGATAGTAAAAGTTCCGGTCCCAGGGGTATAGGTAGTACCCGATCCATCGGGTGCGGAATTCCAACCAAGAAAAGTGAAGCCAGCTCGGGCAAGGTTGCCGGTATTAGAAGCAACCGTTACCAAATCTCCGGAATTGTAATTACCGACGGCTGGGACGGTTCCCGACACGTAGCCTGTTTGAAATTGTGAGCTGTTG
>CAIZGZ010000222.1 GCA_903932695.1 uncultured Actinomycetes bacterium
CTTCGGACGGGTGTAAGGTTCTCTCGTTGTAAACAACCGCAACGGATCTCGAATCCGTTGAAACAAGGACGATTGGCTCAGCGGTAGAGCACCACATTGACATTGTGGGGGTCACTGGTTCGATCCCAGTATCGTCCACCACGGCTTCTTTACGCTAACCCCTAGATTTACCGAAAAGCCACTTCTATGCTGGTTACATGAGCAACATTCCACCTTCTTCTTCCATCGAACAATTCGGCGTCGATACGATTCCAGAAGAGCAACGAACTGGAAAACCACGAGATATCTTCACATTTCTTTGTGGTGGAAATCTTGCATTGAGCGTGATGGTTTTTGGCTGGGTGGCGATCTCGTATGGATTGGGATGGTGGGCGACCTTCTCTGCGATCACCATCGGGACATTTATCGGCTCACTCATTGTCCTTCCCCTTTCTCTTTTGGGATTCCGAAGCTCGACGAACAATTCCGTAACCTCCGGCGCATTTTTCGGAGTGCGTGGGCGGCTTGTCGCATCCGCAGTGGGCCTACTCATCTGTTTGGGATATATCTCTTTAACGGTCTGGACGGGCGGAGATGCTCTCAGCGCCACCGCCACAAGGTGGCTATCGATAAGGAGCACGTCGACTTGGTCGGTAGCCGCCTATGCTCTCATCGCACTCCTTATTGTGATTGTGGCGATCTCCGGGTATCGATTGCTCGATCAAGCTAATAAATTGATCATCCCGATAATTGCACTCACTATGGTGTTGGCGATCGTTGCCTTCCATCATGGCTTCTCATTTTCTTATGCCGGAACTCCAAAGCAATATGCACTCAGTACTTTCTGGCCGACCTGGATTTTGGCTGCACTTACCGCAGGCGCGGCGGGACCAATCTCATATGTCACGCTTCTGGGAGATTGGAGCCGCTACATCTCTCCGTCGCGCCACTCGCGACACTCAATCATTCTTTGGAGTTGGCTTGGACTCTTCGTTGGTTTAGCGATCCCTACCATCTTTGGCGCCTTCCTTTCAGAAGTGGCTTTCGATCAAAATTCTTTTGTGGGTGGCGTTGTTACTAGCGCACCTTCCTGGCTACTCCTGCCGCTACTGATTGTTGGAGTCGTGAGAAGTGTGGGCCAGGGAGCCCTCAACCTTTACAGCATGGGTTTGGATTTCGACGCAATTCTTCCTCGGCTCAAGCGCTCCCAATCGACGTCAATCATGGCCGGAGTCTCACTCTGTCTCGTCTTTTTAGGAAAATTTGTCTGGGATGCCGAGACCAGCGTGACGAACTTCGTTCTGTTCCTCACGGCCATGGCAACACCATGGGCCGCCATCACCACTATCGGATATTTCAAACACAGGGGTATGTTCGATCTGGAAGCGTTGCAAGTTTTTAATCGTAGGGAAACCGGAGGCCTTTATTGGTTTACTTCTGGCTGGAACCTACGAGCGATCGTAGCGTGGCTTGCTGGTTGTTCGATAGGAGTGCTCTCCATATCGACCGCTACCTTTGAAGGGCCAATCGCCCGAGCGCTTTCAGGTGTAGATGCAAGTCCTCTCACTTCAGGCGCTACTGCAGGGCTGATCTATTGGCTCTTTGTTCGCAACAAGGAAGCTCTAATTGCTTCCTAAATGTTTTTACGTGTCTATCTCAAGAAGAGTTTTGTAAGCCTTCGCGTAGTGATCGTCAATCCGATCGCAACCATTACTCCGAAATATGCCAAGTGATACACGATCCCCATGGAGATCTCCCCCAGCGTCAGCGAACGGATCAGATCAATTGCTTGCCATAGCGGCAGGGATTTAATAACACCTTGAATAAGTCCGGAATAGACGGTGAGCGGGTAGAACGATCCCGAGAAGAGGAACATCGGTAGCATCACAATATTGATCATGTCCATCTGCTGATAAGACTTGAAGCACGACGTAATTCCCATTCCGATCGCGGCAAAGCCAAAAGCGATCAGGACGGCGCATGGGATCGCTGCTATCCCCCACCAGCTCTCTATCAAACCCATGGGTGCAACAACCGCCATGAAGCCAATTGCGTATGAGAGACCGCGAAGCAGAGACCAACTGATCTCTCCCAGCGCAACGTCAAGTGGGCCCATCGAAGTCTGCAACATTCCTTGATAAATCCGGTCGTGTTTCAATTTGAAAAATACATTCCACGTCGAATCGTAGATCGCGCCATTCATGGCGCTCGTGGCAAGCAACCCGGGTGCAATGAAAGCCGCATACGAGACAACGTGATGATGAGGAAGCGAGATCGCTCCAATTAGATGGCCTAGGCCGTAGCCAAAGGAGAGTAGGTAGAGAACGGGCTCCAAGAAGCCTGAGACGACAGCCAGCCACATCGAATTGCGAAAGGCTAAGAGGCTTCGCTCAAGAAGAATGTGAGCTCGACCGGTGTATTGACTCGCGCCGATTCGATCTCGACGGGCCTGTGCCAACTCGACCGCATTACTCATTTGCGCAACCTGATTTCGAACTGCTTATGTGTGTAACGCAATCCCACTGCAAACATTGCACTCAAGTAAGCAAAATGGACGAAAACCATCAACGGCGAGAGGTGGTGGCCATAGGTCAACCAACGGCCAAGCTCTGTGGTGTGCCAGAGAGGTGAGACCCAACCGATGGGACGAAGAAAGATTGGCATTGAGCTGAGCTGATAAAAAGTTCCCGAAAATAGGAAGAGCGGCATAAAGATGAATCGGCCCAGAATCATGAAGAACGAATCCTCATTCTTACTTGAAACCGCAAAACCCATAATAAATGCGCCAAATGCCGCACCAGCAAAGAGCGCCGTGGGAATAGCAAACCAACCTCGCCACGAAGAGAATCCACCAAAGAGCGAGATGATCACTCCGTAAACGGTTACCGAAAAGAGAGTTCGCGCCATAGCGGCCAGAAGGACACCGTTAGCAATCTGCTTTCCCGAGAGTGGTGTCGAGTTCATCGCGTAGAAACTCTTGTTCCACTTAAAACCTTCGAGTACCGGAAAGACGGTTTCATCGAGCGCGTTTTGAATCGCAGCCGTGGCTAGTAGTGCTGGCGCCAGAAAAGTTAAATACTTAACGCCATCAACGCCGCCGGTATGCGCATTGATCAACTTTCCAACGCCAACTCCCACAGAGAGAAGGTAGAGGGTTGGATTGAGAACCGCCGAGGCCGAGATGCTCCATACGAATTTGAGCATGGTGCGAATGCGAGCTCTCATCACTGAGAGCGCTCCTAGTCGGGCGATCTGTGCCGGATTAACCAGCTTGAGGGAACCTTGTCGAATCTGCTCTGACATGAGTTAGTCGACCAACGTTCTTCCGGTCAGACGTAGGAAGACATCTTCAAGCGAACTTCTACGAACCAACGAGGTGAGCGGGTGCAGGTTGATCTCACTTAAGCGATGCAAGAGCGCCTCTCCATCTTCCGCATAGAGCAGGATTCGATCTGGCAATACTTCAATCCGTTCAGCAAGTTCACGAAGCGCAGGTGCAACCTCTGCGTTGCGATCTGATCCGAAGCGAACTTCGAGCACTTCCTTGGTCGAATAATTCTTGATCAATCCAGCCGGTGAATCCTCGGCCATGATTGATCCTTTATCCATCACCATAATCCGATCGCACAATTGCTCAGCTTCATCCATGTAGTGGGTGGTGATGAGCAACGTGACACCTTGCTCTTTGAGCCGGAAAAGCCGATCCCAGAGAATGTGTCTGGCTTGTGGATCGAGGCCAGTTGTTGGTTCGTCCAACATCAAGATCTCTGGTTCGCTCACCAATGCTCGTGCGATTGTCAGACGGCGCTTCATGCCACCGCTGAGCGCTTCGACCTTGACGCCGCGCTTGTCGCCAAGCTGCGCGAAATCAAGCAACTCCTCAATCTTGCCGCGCAAGAACTTCTTTGAAAGGCCGAAGTAGCGACCGTAAATGTAAAGATTTTCTTCAACGGTGAGAGCGTTATCCAAATTATCCATCTGAGGCACGACACCGAGATGAGCCTTAATCTCTGGACCGTTCACTTCGGGATCCTTACCCAAAATGCTGAGCTCTCCCCCTGATCTGGTCAGAGTTGCAGCAATGATCCGCATCGTCGTGGATTTGCCGGCGCCGTTGGGTCCAAGAAATCCGAATGACTCACCTTTGCGGACTTCAAAGTTAATTCCGTTCACTGCGGTGAAATCGCCATAGACCTTCTTGAGTCCAGATGCGTGGATCAGTACTTCGTGCTGTTCGGTATTGGATGAATTCATAAGGAAGCGAGCGTATCGAATAACCGACCGTTAATCCCTTAACGGGGACTGGTAAAGAAGAGACCAATTGCGAGCAAGATGATTCCGCCAGCAGAGATCGCGGTGAGGGTTTTTCTCACAACCGGACGCTGGAGCAGAACTGACGATTTGTCTACTGCAAGGATGAGAACGGAATACCAGCTCATGGAGACGCA
>CAIZGZ010000223.1 GCA_903932695.1 uncultured Actinomycetes bacterium
AATCCAATTCCAATACCGCCGCCAATCACAACACCGATGCTTCCACCAGTAACAGCAAGCGCATTCGCAGAGATCAACTCTCCGCTCTCTACAACGAGCGGTAGACCAGCCGAAAGTCCGGCAAGAATGAGGCGATTAATACCAAACGCAATAAGAACTAAGAGGGTGAGATCAACGCCGGTCATACTGGCTTTGATAAAGAGCGCAATAAGAATGAGGTCGAGCGCTCGGATGCAATTTGCAAAGAGAACGATCCGTTGGCGAGAGAATCGATCTAATAACGTTCCCGCATATGGACCAACAAGCGAGTAGGGAAGCAACACAACGGCAAAGGCGGTAGCTGCGGATACTGCGCTCGGTGCGCGCTCTGGCGAAAAGAGCACAAACGATGCGAGAGCAGATTGAAAAATTCCGTCACCGAGTTGGCCACTCCAGCGAATTCCAAGTAATCGAGGCAAGCTCGAACCTGGGTGAAACGGCCAGAACTTTCGACGATCGGCGGCTTTGCTCACACACGCCATTCTATGGATAGAAATAAGCGAGAGCCTTGATCTGCACGAAGGCAGCTTGAACGAATAAAGTAAGAGGTATGGGACCCCTGACATCACAGACGCTCTGGTCTAAGCGTGATGCCATCGATTACTCCCTCAAGCGAAGAGCTGCTCTCGTATCGCTCTTCAAAGGCACAACCTCGGCTCTCGACGCCTGTAACGCCGACCCCTACCTCTTGCGCGCCGCCAAGTACCACGGCGAAGCGGTAGAACGGCTCTGTCCCGTCTGTCGCAAAGCGAAGATGTTTGAGCTGCGCTACGCCTTCGGTGATCAATTAGGGCAATACTCAGGTCGCATTAAGACTGCGCAAGAGTTAGCAGAGATGCAGAGCGAATATGGCGAGTTTCGCGTCTATATCGTCGAAGTCTGCATGGAGTGCGGCTGGCACCATCTGATCTACTCCTACAAATTAGGCGACGGTAAGTACCGCAAACCGCCAAGAAAAGTGCGAACTTTGGAAGATGAGGATTACGCCTAAAGAGCGCTCGCGGTAGCCTAAGCGAGTGAAATCCTTCCTACCTGAAAATATCCGCACCTGGATTATCCGCGGAGCTATTTTCTCAATCGGTGGCGGATTCGTCTTAGCGTCCTACCTCTTTGTCTACTCGTATTACACGGTAAAAATTCCCGATCCCAATGCTTATGTCAATAGTCAGGCGACTGTGATCGAATACGCCGACGGCAGCACTATTGGACGAATCGGCGCAGAAGATCGCACCAGTGTTCCGTTAGCCACTATCCCAATGAATGTGCGCCATGCGATCATGGCTGCAGAAGACCGTAACTTTTATAGCGAACGCGCATTTAGTCCCACCGGAATTATGCGCGCGCTCTATCACGATCTCATGGGTGGATCGCTTCAAGGCGGTTCGACCATCACCCAGCAATACGCCAAGACTGCATTTCTCACACCACAACGCAGCATTCAACGAAAGATTAAAGAGATTGTGATCGCGGTAAAACTCGAGCAGCAGCTCTCGAAAGATCAAATCCTTGAAAATTATCTCAACACGATTTATTTTGGTCGCGGCGCCTATGGCGTTCAAACCGCATCTCAAGTCTTCTTCAATAAAGATGTCAACCAACTCTCTATCTCTCAAGCAGCGGTGCTAGCGAGCGTTCTCAACGCTCCGGGTTATTACGACCCAGCAAATGGACCAAGCTACGCGAAGCGATTGAAGGATCGTTGGAAGTATGTGCTCGATGGCATGGTGAAGGCTCATTGGTTAACCGCTAAAGAAGAAGCACGGATGAACTTCCCACTTATTCAACCTCGAGTCAGTTCCGGATCACTCGCTGGCCCTAAAGGTTATGTGATCTCATGGGTGGAGAATCAATTACAAGGACTTGGATTTAGCCAGGATCAATTGATGCAAGGTGGATTGGTTGTTAAAACCACTCTTGTCAAGAAGGATCAAGAGGCTGCGGTTGATGCAGTTGCAAAGCGCACACCGGCCGACCCTAAAGGAAATCTGCGCGTCGCTTTGGTCTCGATCAAACCAGGCACCGGTGAAGTTGTTGCGATGTATGGCGGCCAAGATTATTTAAAGAGCCAACTCAATAACGCCACACAAGCGATTACCGAAGCCGGATCTTCCTTTAAACCATTCACGCTTGTGGCAGCGCTACAACAAGGTATCTCGCTCCACTCATTGTGGAATGGAACTTCACCACAAGTCTTCTATGACCCAGGTTCACAATCGCCTTACCCGGTCTTTAATTATGGAAATGAACAATTTCCTAATGTGAATCTGCTCGATGCGACTGCAAATTCCGTCAACACCGTCTTCGTTCCGCTCGCGATCAAGGTGGGACCACAGAACGTTATTAATGTGGCGCGTGCCGCGGGAATCCCGGATTCTGTTGCGATGGTTGCATCTCCCTCAGTCACTCTCGGTGTTGCTAGCCCACACGTTATTGACGTCGCCGCCGCATATGCCACCTTTGCTGCACAAGGAATCTATGCCAAGCCATATATCGTCTCTGAGGTCTTAGGTAGCAACCAAGGCGTGCTCTACCAAGCCCAACCTCAATCTCAACAAGTGTTTGCCAGTGATGTAATGGCAGATCTGACCTCTGCGCTACAGACAGTGACCTCTCGCGGAACTGCTGCGGTTGCGCTTGCAGATCTGGGTCGCCCAAGTGCGGGTAAGACCGGAACGACAACAGATAATGCGAGTGCTTGGTTTAACGGTTACACACCTCAACTCGCGACCACAGTTGCACTCTTCCGTGACAACGCAACCCAATCCCTTAATGGAATTGGTGGGCTCAATGCAGTTACTGGTGGATCATTCCCGGCGAAGATTTGGGATGTTTACACCAAGGAAGCCCTTGCCGGTGAGCCAATCGTGGACTTCCCGGCGCCAGCAAATATCGGCGGGGTAGACCCAACACCAATGCAGAACGCGGTTCCAACTCTCGATCCAGCACTTGCGGCTTCGGCATCACCAAAACCCATTGCGCCAACACACACCGCAAAAGCTACAAAGAAGCCTGCTAAAAAGAAGTAGTAGTGAAGATTAGTTATGGAGTCAAAGCACTCCTTCTCTTAACTTTCTTCGCTTCGCTCCTCTCCTTTGTCAAATTCGATCATTGCTACAACAAGAATTGGGCGACTCCTGATGTCTATACACACGCCTGCTATTCCGACATCTCCTCGCTGTATGGTGCGCGCGATTTAATAAACCACACCTGGCCGTATTCGAGTGCTACTAATGCAGTGGAGTATCCACCGTTGACTGGCGTAGTGATGTGGGCGACCTCGTTAATTTCCGGACATAGTTATCACCAATACTTCTTAGTCAATCTATTTTTGATTGCACTTCTCTTCTGTGCAACAGCTCTCATCGTTGCCCGAATCAATCCAGAGTATTGGTATCTCTACCCACTCATACCGGCTGTCATCGCGTCGCTCTATATCAATTGGGATATGTGGGCGGTTGTGACCATGCTCGCGAGCATCTACTACTTTGATAAAGGTCGGTATCGATCAAGTTCGATCCTGTTAGGAATTTCGGTCGCAACAAAATTCTTTCCACTCGTACTTCTCGCTCCGATTGTCATGATCTTTCTCAAGCGCCATGAAATTCGTCGAGCCCTTACTTATGTAGCTTCTGTACTTGCGGTAGCGGTTGCGATCAATCTTCCGTTTGCAATCACAACACCTCATGGTTGGTGGCGCTTCTTCGCCCTCAATGGGAGTAGAGGTGTTGATTTTGGTTCGGTCTGGTACGCACTGCAGTTGCTCGGAGTAAATATCTCCGCCGCCAATCTTCTCTCGCTGCTCCTCTTTCTTGTTGCGCTTACGATCTTCATGTACTTCCTTTGGCGAGTCCGTACGGTTCCAACGCTTGCGCAGGTGGCCTTCATTGCAGTGGCGATCTTTGTCTCGGCCAGCAAGGTCTACTCACCTCAGTATGTTCTCTGGTTGGCCCCACTTGGTGTGATCGCACTCCGCGACAAGCGGTTGCGATCCGCCTTCTGGATCTGGCAGGGGTTGGAGCTCGCCTACCATCTGGCGATTTGGGAGTACCTGGCTAGCTACACCGGTGCCAGATTCGGTCTACCAGCCACCCCTTACGCAATCGCCACACTCCTACGGATCGCCGGAGTTGGCTACTTTGCCGCTCGGATCGGGACTGGGCTCTGGACTCCAGAAAACGGGAGAAATTGGACAGATCTCTGGGAGCCTTCCACAAGCCCAGATCTCCACAGCGATCGCTAATTTCCCCTATAAGCGCGGCCAAGTTACCCTTATCCTTCCAGCAATGGATGTAGGCACCCGTCTACTTAAGTTGCAGGAGCTATAACCCTCCTGTCGTGGAAATACCACGACCGTTTAGTCCAGAGGAGGTGGGGTTAACGCATGCGTCATTATGAAATCATGGTCATTCTCGAT
>CAIZGZ010000224.1 GCA_903932695.1 uncultured Actinomycetes bacterium
AGTCCGGTTGCAGCTGCAGAGACATTTTGAACGATCATGTCGATGTTGATATCGGCATCGGCAATCGCTTGGAAGATTCGCGCAGCGACGCCAGTGCGATCGGGCACACCAACAATGGTGACCTTCGCTTCGCTCTTATCGTGTGCGATACCGCTGATAATCGCTTGTTCCATATCGGTTGCTCCTTCTGGATGGTCTTTAACGATCCAAGTACCTTCGTGATTTGAAAATGATGAACGGACGTGAATAGGAAGATCGAAACGGCGCGCGTATTCAACGCAACGCAAGTGGAGAACTTTTGCGCCGGATGCTGCAAGTTCGAGCATCTCTTCGTAGGTGACGGTTGAGAGTTTGCGAGCAGAAGGAACTAGGCGCGGATCTGCGCTGTAGACACCATCAACGTCGGTGTAAATTTCGCAGACATCGGCATCAAGCGCTGCAGCGAGCGCAACCGCAGTTGTATCTGAACCACCGCGACCAAGCGTTGTGACATCGTTGGTGTCGCTGCTTATTCCTTGGAAGCCGGCAACAATCGCAATATGGCCGCTGCTGAGCGCCTCTTGGATGCGACCTGGAGTGACATCGATGATGCGAGCTTTGCCGTGCGTGCTATCGGTGATCACGCCAGCTTGTGAACCCGTAAAGGACATTGCCTCGTGACCCAAGTTGCCGATTGCCATCGCCAATAGCGCCATCGAGATTCGTTCGCCGGCTGTGAGCAGCATGTCGAGTTCGCGGCCGGTAGGCATGGGCGATACTTGATTGGCTAAATCGATCAATTCGTCGGTGGTGTCACCCATCGCGGAAACGACCACGCAGACCTGGTGGCCGGCCTTTTTGGTAGCGACAATGCGGTTGGCGACTCGCTTGAGCCCTTCGGCGTCAGCGACGGAAGAGCCGCCATATTTTTGAACAATCAATCCCATAGCCCGATAGTGACAGAAACTATGGGCTAGGTGCAGATCTTATGGGAATAATCTCAGATTGTAAGACAAGGGAACGTATCAAATAATGAGACTTTCCTTATTCGATCGTTCTGCGCCCCTCAAAAGCTCGTCCGAGCGTCACTTCGTCGGCATATTCGAGGTCTCCGCCCACCGGCAACCCTGATGCCAAGCGGCTTACTTTGATGCCAAGCGGCTTAATCTGACGGATCAAATAGGAGGCAGTCGCCTCGCCCTCGAGGTTGGGGTCGGTGGCGATGATGATCTCTTGGATCGCGGTATCCCCGAGTCGAATCATCAATTCCCGGATCCGAAGATTCTCTGGGCCGATTCCATCGATAGGTGAGATCGCGCCACCGAGGACGTGATACTTCCCCCGAAATTCGCGGGTCTTTTCGATCGCCATGACATCTTTAGATTCTTCAACGACGCAGATCGTGGAGTTCTCGCGACGTGGATCGCGACAGATGCGACACAACTCTTCTTCCGAAATATTTCCGCATTCGGTACAGAACTTCACTCGCTCTTTTACGGTGCGGAGCACATCGGCGAGACGAGTGACATCTACTCGCTCTGAAGAGATGATGTGAAATGCAATTCGTTGCGCCGACTTCGGACCGATACCAGGAAGTCGTCCGAGTTCGTCGATCAGATCTTGAATCGCGCCTTCATACATGCTTACTTCTCGAATTCTTTAATGACTTGTGCGCCGAGTTCACGGGCAAGAAGAGCTGTGCCAGAGAGTTGATCGGCATCATCATGTTCTTCAACGGTGCGCTCGGAGGTCGGTGCATTAATGGATGCATCCACGACGACTTCGATCTTGAGATTAAGTCCAGTGACATCCGCAAAGGCGGCCTGCAAAATCTCGTCGCTACCGCTTCTAATAAATGAATCGCGTGCACCTGAATTAACGATCGCAATTGTGATCGCCTTCTCATCAACGGCAAGTACTTGAGCGCTAGCTGCAAGCAACGACCAAGTGAGGCGACGACGCTTCTTAACATTCTCGATCACATCTGGCCACAAACGACGTAGCGCCGCGATATCTACCGGCCCGTTATGCGTAACCTTTGCATCAGTTGGCGCTGGCGCAGGTGTAGCGACTGGGGTTTGAGCTACGGCAACATCTTCTGCGGCTGATTCAGAAATAACTGGCGCTACCTTTTTGGGTGGAGCGCTCTTTGTTGGAGTCGCAACAGGTGTCGCTACCGGCGCAGCTTCAGCAACCGAAGTTGATGGAGTGCTTGGAGTCAGATCGGAGAGCGGTGTATGAGCAACGAGATTGACGCCGCGCTCTAACCGTTCTACTCGCGCAACGAGCGCTGAATCATCGCCAGTTGGAAGCAAGATGCGACCACAGATCAGTTCAAGAATGAGTCGTGGCGCTGTCGCACCGCGCATCGCGGTAAGGCCCTCAGCAGTGATATCCGCTGCTCGTATGAGGGTAGCCGCACCGATGATCTGTGCTTGGTTGGCCATGCGTTCGAGTTGATCTTCGGGAAATTCGCGGAGTAACTGTGAGGCCTTATCTTTTGTTGCACCAACGATAATCAGATCGCGAAGTCGTTCGAGAAAATCTTGAGTGAAGCGTCGTGGTTCTAGCCCAGATTCGATCACACGATCAACAGTTGCAAAGAGAGTTGCGCCATCGCGTGCAGCGAGCGCATCGATCGCTTCATCGAGTAGTGCACCATCGGTAAATCCGAGTAGTGAAACAGCGATGTCATACGTGACGCCTTCTGGGCCTGCGCCAGCAAGTAACTGTCCGAGAACGGAGAGCGCATCGCGGACCGAACCACCAGATGCACGAACAACGAGTGGGATAACACCCTTAGCAACCTTGATTCCTTCTAAATCACAGATCTTCTCGAGATGCTCGCCAAGAATTCCGGGTGGAACCAATCGGAATGGATAGTGGTGAGTACGTGATCGAATGGTGCTGATCAACTTATCGGGTTCGGTTGTTGCAAAAATAAAGATG
>CAIZGZ010000225.1 GCA_903932695.1 uncultured Actinomycetes bacterium
AGTACAAGCGTGAGAGCTGCGACTATCCCGAAGACGATTCGACGATTCGCGCTACTCACTTCAGCGCATCCTCTTCAAAGGAGTAGCGGGTTGGCAATTGTGCACGGCCAGCTAGACGGAAGAATTTGCAGATGAATCGTGATCTCATCCGCTCGACCGAGGTGACCGCTTCTAAGTGAATCGTAATTGCGATCGTGATCTTCTTGGTCAAATTTGTGAGCTCTTCGAGAAGTGAGAGTTCGATATCGATCTCGCCATTTTCGGCGGCTTGGTGAAGGAAATCTAGCGATGAGGCGAGAGTCTGCTCGGCATCATTGCGGTCGGTGATCGACTCCTCACGACTCACATATGCAGCTTCGGTCAAGATGAAATTTGTCGCCGGGTCTAAATCGGTGGCGTGGGAAATTTCCAGAGCCAAAGCTGCTCTGCGTTGCAACAAGGCATCGAGGTGCTCCCAGGACGTCTCTACTCGGTGATGCAGGCGGTCTAGCCGTGAGGCGGAAAATGAGAGATACCAAGCAAAGAGCACAAAGATCAAGATTCCCAGGACGTAAGACATTTCTACTTACCTCGCTTCCACGATGCGCTCTCAGAACCAACGCCAACCTTGCCGTTTCCTGCCATCGCCGTCTCATACACGCTCAATATTTGGGCGCCGACGTTCTTCCAGTCATAGCTCTTTGCTGCGTCGATTCCGGAGAGAGCGAGCTCCAATATTCGAGAACGATTAGCGTAAAGCGAGCTGACAACGCGAGCGAGCTCGGCCGAATCTTCGTTCTCAAAGAGAGCACCACAATCACCATCTTGCAACAACGCACGGAAAGCAGGAATGTTGCTTGCAACGACCGCAGCACCTGCGGCCATCGCCTCAGCAATGATGATGCCAAACGACTCACCACCGGTATTGGGAGCAATGTAGAGGTCGAGTGATTGCAGGAACTCAGCCTTCTCGTCATCACTCAGTCGGCCTAAGAAAGTTATCCGTTTGAGGATGGCAGGATCCAACCCTTTGAGGTATTTTGAAGGATCACCAGGCCCCGCAACTACTAATTCGATATCGCGTCCAGCTGCGAGTATCGCCGGCAGAGCAGCTAGCAGAATTGGTAGACCCTTTCGCTCTTCTTCAAAGCGACCAAGGAAACCAATCCGGAACGACGTTCGATCTTTCTTAGCCCCGCGATCGCTCGCGAAATGTTCGTAATCTATGCCGTTGGGCACAATCACCGCTGAAGTCCCATACAGGCTCGTCATGGTGTCGTGGGCCATTTCGCTCACCGCGATACGCGCGCTAAGTTTTTCAATCATCGGCTCAATCAATCCACCCGCAGCCGCGATCGCTCGCAACTTGGTCGTTGAGGCGTGGAATGTGCCAACCATTGGTCCCTCGGCTGCCCAACAAGCAAGTAAGGAGAGAGATGGAATTCCGGGTTCGTGGAGATGGAGTAGATCAAACTCTCCCGCTTCGATCCACTGCCTCACGCGCGAAGATGCAATCGGACCGAAGAGAACTCGTGCAATAGAGCCATTGAATGGGATTGGTAGCGGTCTTCCGGCGCTCACCACCCACGGCTCGGTCACCAATTCGTCATCGCTCACGGGTGCAATCACCGAGACCTCATGACCTTGCGCAATGAAGTGTTCGGCCAACTGTTTAATATGAACTTGAACTCCACCCGGCACGTCCCATCCGTACGGCGAGACCATTCCGATCTTCAGTTTCTTATCTACGCTCATCGACCCAGATCCTTTGCAACATATGCCAATCTGTGAGTTTGGTCTGCAAGTGGCCTTCCAGTCTCGTAGCGCACTCCTGGATCATCGCTGAGACTTTCTCAGTGGTCGTCCCGCTAACCGGCACCGTTATGGCTGGGTCAAAATGAATGTGAAGACCGCTCTCGGTGTAACTCACGAAGGCGGTAATGAGCGGTGCACCGGTTTGGATTGCCAAAAGCGCTGGTCCCCCGGGCATGCGGGCATTTGCTCCGCAAAAATTTACATCTACACCAGTCTTTGAAAGATCTCGATCTGCTACAAGCGCAACTAATCGATTCGCCCTCAACCTCTGGGCCAAAATCGCAAGTGAACGGCCACTCGCGTCTAAGACTTCCATCCCAATGGACTCACGATAAGCCAGAAACTTGCGAAAGAGTTTCTCTGGTTCGAGATGTTCCGCAACCGTGACAAGCGGAGCACCGGTTTTGCAAAAGTATGCACCCGCATGATCCCAATTACCTGCGTGTGGGAGCGAGACGATGCAACCACTACCCGCAGCCAGTGCATCACGCAGATAGTGCTCATTTGTTACCGAGACACTTTGGATAATCTCGTCATCGCTCCATGATGGCAAACGAAAGGTGTCACACCAATAACGAAGATAAGAACGCATGCCAATTCGGACCGCCTGCGCCAATTGTTTGTCGCTATAGTCAGGATGAACTTGTCGATAGTTACTGCGCATTCGTTCTATAGATTTTCCCGAACGATCAGTAATTCGATCTGCCAGGCGATTCATAAGTCCGTAGGCCACTGGCGCCGGTAGGAAACGAAGTATTTTCCAGGCCCAAAGATATGCGAGGTACGTCAGGTTCTTCTTCACGCTACGCGAGATCCTTATGTTCGCTCTGGGTTGCACCATAAACGATCCAGAGTCGCTCAAAGACCGTGTAACTGCTCACGATCGCCAAGAGCCAGATACCAATGGCTAAAGCATAAGGAACATTCAATCCAGCGAGCCCAAGTGCTACAAAGACAATGATCAATCGCTCGGTTCGTTCTGCCAATCCCCCGTTACAGGCGATCCCCAATCCTTCAGCGCGCGCCTTGATGTACGAAACGAGCCCGCCACTTACGAGAGCTACAAAGATCACCGGAACTAGTCGATCCGAACTCTTGCTTAAGAAGTAAGCGACCGAACCTAAAACCGCCGCGTCTGCCACGCGATCGAGGGTCGAATCTAAGAGCGCTCCCCACCGCGATCCTCCGGACGGTGAGAGCCGAGCGATAGTGCCGTCGAGCAGATCAAAGAGGATAAAGAAGACCGAGATCACCATTCCCCAGAAATAGTGACCATAACTGAAGAAGAGAATCGCTGAGATTGAGCTGCCAAGGCCGCCCGCTGCACTGACCATGTTGGCAGTAACTCCAACTCGAAGGAGGGAGCGACAGAGCGGCGTAATAAAGCGTGTCACCGGGGCTTTGATCGAACGTTGTAGCACCATTCCATCGTAGGCTTTGTGACCGTGACCAACCTAATTAATTCGCAGAATTCGCCAAAAATTTCCATAATCGGCAAGAATTCTACGAATCTTGCTAACGCCCTTGGAATCTCCCCCGTCGAGTTGGAATCCGCCGATGGCGCCATCTTCATCGTGAGTGCGACCGATGGGATCGTCACGGCCGACATCAACGCCTGGCGTAACGCACGAGAGCTCTATATCCCCTCGATCGTCGTCATTAATGATCTGACGGTGAGCGATATTGATTTTGAGGATATGACGGCAATCGCTACCAAGATGCTTGATCCAGTCTCAACCCCGTACCTTGTTCTTCACGGTGATGACGGAGCCCCTGCTGCCCTGATTCATCTGGAGTCACTGACTATCTCTGACTACTCGGATGGGACTCTCTCCACACGTCCGGCTGATCCCGAACATATTGCTCTGGTCGAAGAATTCCGTGAGGAGTACATCGAACAAGTGGAAGCCGCAGGTGAGGATGCTTTTGCTGCCGGCTTAATCTTCCCCGCGCTTGCTTGGGTGGAAAGCAGCGGCATCGGGTTAGAACAGATCAGGGAATATTTAGATCTGATCCCAAGCCTGGGCTAAATCACTGCGCGTCTTCTGCAAGAGCACTGGCAGTACCTTGGTCTGGCCAATGATCGGCATGAAGTTGGCATCACCAGCCCAGCGCGGCACAACATGCTGGTGGATATGTTCGGCGATGCCGGCACCAGAGATTGCGCCCTGATTCATTCCTAAGTTAAATCCCTTGGCGTTGCTCACTTTGCGCAAAACCTTCATTGAATGCGCCGTGAGAGCGGAGATCTCGTTGCGTTCTACGTCGCTCAGCTCTGTCAGATCGGCGACATGGCGATATGCGCAAATCAAGAGATGGCCTGCGTTGTAGGGATAGAGATTCATGACGACGTAAGCGGTTTCACCGCGAGCAACAATCAGCGCATCTTCATCGATCTGCGCAGGAAGCGCGCAGAATGGGCAGGGTACGTCATTTCCCGGAAGCGGACGATTCTCCCCCGCTAAATAATCCATACGATGAGGAGCCCACAGCCTGCTCCAGCCATCGGGCATGCCTGCGCCACCCGTTGAAATCTGATAGCCCTGCTCCATACTCGAGGTTAAATCTGAGTGCGATGGGAGATTGCGTCGAGGATTTCTGCGATTGCATCGGCGATAGGAAGGCCATTTTTCTGCTCACCATTGCGATAGCGGAATGAGACCGCTCCAGCAGCCTGATCTTCTTCGCCGGCGATCATCATAAATGGAATCTTTTCGAGCTGTGCGTTGCGAACCTTCTTCTGCATCCGGTCATCCGATGTATCAACATCAATGCGAATACCTTGTTTGCGCATTTGCGCAGCAACCTCTTGCAGATATGGAGTAAACGCTTCAGCTACGGGAATGGCACGAACTTGGACGGGAGCGAGCCATGGTGGGAAGGCACCCGCATAGTGTTCGGTAAGAACACCAAAGAAGCGCTCGATGGAACCAAAGAGTGCGCGGTGAATCATCACTGGCTGCTGACGAGACCCATCGTTCGATTGATATTCCAAATCGAATCGTTGCGGCAATTGGAAATCAACTTGGATCGTCGACATCTGCCAGGTACGACCGATTGCATCCTTTGCCTGCACGGAGATCTTCGGCCCATAGAAAGCCGCACCCTCTGGATCCAGCACTAATTCCAAGTTCTGTTTTGTTGCGGCTTGTCGAAGCGCTTC
>CAIZGZ010000226.1 GCA_903932695.1 uncultured Actinomycetes bacterium
ACACCCTGCGGTACGACCTTCGCACGCCTGAAGTCTTTGTCTTTACGCCAAAGGGGAGTGTGATCGCCCTGCCGGCCGGCTCGACGCCGGTTGATTTCGCTTATGCGGTACATACAGAAGTTGGCAACCGATGCGTCGGAGCAAAAGTCAACGGAAAATTGATTCCACTCGAGTCAGAGTTGGCTAATGGTGATGTTGTTGATGTTGTGACAAATAAGAGTTTGAACGCTGCACCTAGTCGTGATTGGCTCAACTTTGTTAAATCACCACGAGCTCGCTCTAAGATCAAAGCCTGGTTCTCAAAGGAGCGCAAAGAAGAGGCTATCGAAGCGGGTCAAGAGTCCATCGCTAGACAACTGCGCAAGGCGGGTTTACCGCTGCAAAAGATTTTGGCTGGTCAAGCGATCCTTGAACTTGCACATGATCTTCACTATGCCGATATAGAAGCGCTCTACGCCGCTGTTGGAAATGGCCACGTGAGTGCGCCTTCTATCGTTGAAAAGTTGGCAGCCGCTATCGGTGAGGTAGTGGAAGAGCACGATGCTTCGCTTGATCACCTCTTTAAGCGCCAAGCTCCGTCGAAGCGAAACTCCTCTGGCGTAGATGTTGAGGGCATCGATGATGTCGTCGTAAAGCTAGCGCGTTGTTGCACCCCGGTGCCTGGCGACCAGATTATCGGGTTTGTCACGCGAGGCAGTGGCGTCAGCGTTCATCGGGAAGATTGCGTCAATATTCATGATCTTCGAGAACATCAAGGCGACCGCTTGGTGGGTGTGAAGTGGAACAACGCCGCGAAATCCCTCTTCTTGGTCAACATCCAAGTAGAAGCGCTCGATCGTTCTGGGCTGCTATCGGACATCACCAGGACGCTCTCAGATCAACACGTCAATATTCTTAATGCTGCGGTAAGCACCTCAAAGGATCGCACCGCGCTATCACGATTTACCTTTGAAATGGCCGACGCCCTCCACCTCGATGCTGTTTTATCAGCAGTTCGTGGGGTAGAGGGCGTCTACGATGTCTATCGCATTACCAATAACTAGTTCTTGCCGAAATCACTCAAACCCTTCTGAGCTTCTTCTAGCCAGGTACGACGTGCAGCAGCAGCCTCGCGTGCCTGCTTAGCCTTGGCCGTATTTCCTGCCGCCTCAGCCTTAACGGCCGCCTTCTCATAATTTTCAATTGCCTCTTGCAAGCCCGTGACTACGCTCTTCGCGTGTGCGATCGCTGTTGGATCACTACGGCGAGCATGCTCATCATGGAGTGCGTTGATCTCTGCTTCAATCTTCTCGATCTTGGCTTCGAGAGCAGCGCGCTTACTACGTTCGGTAATTCCGATGCGCTCCCACTTCTCCATGAGTGCATGAAATTCGTTGCGAGCGTGCTTAATATCCTTGATCGGCAACAACGCCTCGAAGTGAGGAATGAGCTCTTCGCGCTTGGCAAGGTTGGCAACCATCGAACCTTGGCGGCGTTCGAGGTCGGCCTTCTTCGCAGTAAAGAAGGCATCTTGGGCGGATTTGAACTCTTCCCAGAGTTTGTTATCAGCGGCTTTCTTTCCGCGACCGGCTGACTTCCATGCTTCCATAAGCTCCTTGAAGCGATTAGCGGTGGCGATCCACTCCTTAGAGGTGGCGAGTTTCTTCGCCTCTTCGACAATCGCGTTCTTTGCAGATGCTACGACAGCGCTCTGGCTCTCGAGTTGTGCGAAGTGGGTACGACGGCGCTTATCAAACTTATTTCGAGCAGAAGAGAAGCGCTTCCAGAGTTCGGCATCGCTCTTCTTGTCCAGACGTGCAGCTGCTTTCCATTCGTCGAGAAGTACCTTGAGGCGTTCGCCGGTACTCTTCCACGATTCTGAGAGCGCGAGTGACTCTGCTTCGACGACAAGTTTCTCCTTGAGCTCAGCCGCATCTTTGCGCTTAGCTTCTTTAGCGAGATCTTCGGTGGCTTTGCGGGCCAGGTGTGCAGCACGGTGATCTTCGACGAGTTGCGGAATCTGTTCGACAGCGAGCGCAAGGGTCTTAAGGTCACCCACACCATTGAGGTTCTTCACCTGATCGCGAAGTTTTGCTACAGCTGCTTGTGCATCTTCTGGGATGAGCGCACCGGACTTGATACGGTCAGCGAGTAAGGCTACTTCGGAGGCGAGTGATTCAAACTTGCGGACGAAGTAATTCAACGCTTCGTCGTTGCTCTTGCCTGGATATGAACCGACCGCCCGCTCACCTTCGGGGGTGATCACATAGACAGTCCCATCATCAGCGACGCGACCAAACTTGGCTGGATCTCCAATGAGTGCAGATGCGGCTGAAACTGAATGATTCTGATTTTCCATGAGATCTCCTTGGTTTGCGCGTAAACCACCCCCAGCGCCTGTCATCGCGACAGGGTCGATAGGCGGCGGTTCCGTTATGTGAGGGCCGGTTTGAGGGGAGCGCTTTCGCGAAACCCAATGGGATAAAGGTACTCTTAAAGCCGGAGAGCAAGAAAGCCAGGAGTGAGAAAAGGTGGAGCGGCATGATTCTCGAGGTAATCCCTGCCGAATTTTTCGGCACAAATTGCTGGATCTTTGCCCCCTCTGTCGGTTCTGAGTGCTTTATCGTTGATCCCGGGATGGCGATCCCCAATCTGGTCCCACAAATCTCGGCAATCCTGGAGCGCCATAAGCTCAAGCCAATCGCCCAGCTCTTGACCCATGGTCACCTGGACCACACCTTCTCGGTCGCCCCACTCGATGCCTCCTATGGCGTTCCCGCCTATATCCACCCCCAGGATCGACCCTTCTTAGCCGATCCCTCTGGCCTACTGACCCCCGACGGGATGATCGATGGCATCTTGAAGCAGATGGGGATTAGCGAATTTGTAGAACCATCGCAGGTCAACGAACTTATTGATGGCGCAACCTTCGAGATCGCAGGATTTCGGATCAGAGCAATGCATGCGCCTGGTCATACTCCGGGATCCACGGTATTTCTTGTGAACGATGAATATCTCATTTCAGGGGATGTCCTCTTTGCTGGCTCAATTGGTCGCACGGATCTCCTGAAGGGTTCTGATGGCGCGATGCGTAAGACGCTCAAGAAAGTGATTTTGCCACTCGATGACTCGCTCAAGGTCCTGCCTGGTCACGGCAAAGAAACTACAATTGGCCAAGAACGCAAAAGTAATCAGTATTTACAAGCCGAGTATTTGAGGGGTGTTTAATC